>JAZRTO010000075.1:0-2492 GCA_045652065.1 Acutalibacteraceae bacterium | reverse complement strand
TAGACTGAAGCACCGCAAATGCGGTTTTAAGCACCTCGTGACGCTGAGCGAGCAATTCTACGCTCTTTTCAATCAGTTCAATATCTGTATCTTTTCCGATTCTGCAAAGGTTTTTAAGATGATATGTCCTTGTGTCGGCATCGCGAAAATACTGGGCATATATACCCTCCTGCGCAGGAGTAAGGCTGAGAATATCGTCAATGTTCGCACCTTCAATTTTTCTGAGCTCGTCAAGTTCTGCCTGAGTAAGCATATCATCCGTAAAATCCGAACGGGTTTTAATTGTTTCAGACGATCCGATACAGATTTTAAGCATTTTTTCAAGCTGTTTTACAAATTCTGTTCCGAGCTCTTCACAAATATTTTCTCTGTGATTGCATTCTGGAACCGATATATATATTTTTAGGATTTCATCATCAACATAACAGTTTACATTGATTTTATCAGGGAAAAGTGATTCTGCGCCGATAAATGCACGAAGTCCGTTATCAGCAAATCCGGTTTTATAGAAGTTATATACGATTGATGTGTTTTCATGCATACTCTGTCCGAGAAGCAGATAATCAATTCCGTCTGAAGGCATTCTTCTGAGAACTTCCTTTGTATTTATCAGCTCGTCAGATATATTCTTATTGTTTTTTATTACAACGGGATAACAGGATGTGAACCATCCGACCGTTCTGCCGAGCGAAATCCGATTCTGCAGCTCTGTTCTGCCATGACTTTCAACAATTATACCGACATCACCATCGACAATTGAGCCGGCAGCGAGTCCCAGCGCTGTCAGAAGTATTTCATTTGTCTTTGTTCCGTATTTGTTATTTACTTCTGCAAGAATTTTTTTTGTGGTTTCTTTATCAAATACAAAAGTGAATTCCTCTGATTTGTTTACAGTATCTGCCGTAAACATTTTTGCATCATCAAGTTCAATATTGATGTTGTTCCAGTATTCTTTTGTTTCTTCTGAGATATTTTCTGCATATTTGCGCAACTCTTCATTCCATAGCATAAAAGATGCAGTTTTAGCAGGGAGTGATACTTCACTGTCATTTTTTATCTGTTCAAGAGCAAGCTTGAAATCATTCAGCAGGATTTCCCATGAAATCAGGTCAACAAGGAAATGGTGGATTGTTATACCTACAAGATTTTCACCTGCCGTTTTACAGAATACGACATTCATGAGATAATCTGAATCAATACCAATATTTTTCAGATATGCTTCCGCTTCATCCGTATCTGCAATTTCAATTGAATTGAATGAGTATATCTGTACATCTGACGGATGAATTATGAGTCCGTCAGCTTCAAATGTGCTTCTCAGAATATCATGATGAGAAACAATGATATCTATGACTTCTCTGACTGCATTTTCATCGCTTTCTGTTGAAACAATACAGGTTTGCACAAAACCTTTTGAAATTTTCTTGTTTGCATCAAGATAGACTTTCATAATCGGGCTAAACGGGACAAGTCCACTCACCTCGCCCTGCTCGTATATATATTTATCTGCAGTTGCCTTCATTGCTTTTGCAACATCAGCAAATGTGTCACCCTTGAGAAGATCTGCAACATAAAGCTCATAACCATATCTGTCAATTTCAGACACGGCATAGATTGCGTTTATTGAATCACCACCAAGATTGAAGAAATTATCAAGCATATTGACATTGTCTGTTTTAAGTACAGTTTTTATGACCCGGGCAAGAACAATTTCCTTCTCTGTTTCGGGAGCAATATATACAGTTGCTGTCTCGATGCCTTCAAACTCTGCATCAGGAAGGGCTTTTCTGTTTATCTTACCGCTTAAAGTGAGAGGCATTTCGTCGAGATAAACAAATACATTCGGAATCATATATTTAGGAAGCTTTTCGGAAATATGAGCTTTGATTTCTTTGGAATCAAGCTCTTCACCCGTATAGAATACACAGATATACTGTCTTCCCTGATTATCCTCACGGACAACAGCGACAGAGAGAGTTATTCCTTCAACGGATGAAACTGCATTTTCAATTTCTCCGAGCTCAATTCTCTGTCCATGAATTTTTACCTGAAAGTCATTTCTGCCGATGAATATGATATTTCCGTCATCTCTCCAATAACCAAGGTCGCCCGTTTTGTAAAGTTTACCCTCACCAAAGGGGTTATCAATGAATTTTTCTTCAGTAAGTTCTGGGTTATTGAGATATCCCTGCCCTACATTCACACCGGAAATACAAAGCTCACCCTGTACTCCTATGGGAACAAGGTTCATATATTTATCAACAATATGCATCTGAGTGTTATAAATCGGCTTACCGATAGGTACCGGATCTGAGTCATCAGGCTTGCAGTCATAGTATGTTACGTCAACTGCACATTCCGTCGGCCCGTAAAGGTTATGAAGGGTTACTTTTTCATAATCATAAAGCTTATAGAATCGATTAACAAGCGAAGCGGAAAGTGCTTCACCTGAAAGGAAGACATATTTTACTGAATTAAACTTTTCAATCTCG
>JAZRTO010000074.1:0-30951 GCA_045652065.1 Acutalibacteraceae bacterium | reverse complement strand
GAAATCTCGAATTTACTGTTCACAAGTTGTACTTGTTAAACTCAAATAAAAATCTTCAAGGGTTTCATTTTTGTCGTTGTTTAATTTTCAAGGTTCGGTGCCCTCTCTCAAGAGTGCCTTGTGATTATATCACATCGTTTCTCTCTTGTCAAGTGCTTTTTTTTGATTTTTTTTCGATTTCTTTTTTTCAGACCTCTCAGCCTGACCCGAAATCGTTTCGCTCTTCTCAAGCGCTCAGTTATCATATCACAACTGTTTGCTTTTGTCAAGAACTTTTTTTAAGTTTTTTTGCACTTTTTCGGAGGACACGTCTTCGCGCTGTCGCTCTCTCGAGTGCTTGCATATATTACCACAAGAAATCGTAAATGTCAACACTTTTTTCAAACTTTTTCGTCATTTTTTACAACGGAGCCTGGTGTTTCTTGTGACTTGTGCCATATATCCTATCTTTAGACCACATATTCCACAATATATATGATTTTAGCGGAATAATCTTTTTTCAATTTACTATGTAATGCTCTGCAAGTTTTTCGATATAAGCATACAATTCGCTTTTCAACGCCTCATCAGCTATATCCAAAAGAGGTACAAGCACAAAATCTCTGTTCCTCATACCGGGATGAGGTAGCTTCAGTTCCTCCGTATTTCTGATCTCACCCTCATACAATATCAGATCAATATCTATTATCCGCGGTCCGTTTCTGAATTCTCTTATTCTTCCCATGCCTGCCTCAATGCCGAGACACACGCCTAAAAGTGCCTCAGGGGAAATTTCAACCGTGAGCTTTGCGCATGCATTTGAAAAATTGTGCTGCGCCTCGTATCCCCAGGGCCTTGTTTCATAAACAGACGAAAGCTTCTCTACAGTAACACCCGGAACCAACCCCAGGGCAATCACTGCACTTTTTATATTTTCCTCACCATTCCCCATATTTGAGCCAAGGGCAACATATGCAGTCTTAGTCATCTCTTTTTCTCCTGATTTCCACTGCAACCCAGGAAAACTCTGCTTTTATGGGAGCCTCAGGCTTTTTGAGAAGAATTTCACACTCCTGAACCAAGGGAAAGCTTTCAAAGATTGCATCACACACTACCTGAGCAGCCTTTTCAAGCAAATCATACTTTTCAGCAGTGAATACTTCCCTTACCTTCTTTATTATTTTGGCATAGCTTACCGTATCTTCTACATTGTCACTTTCGCAGGGCTTTCTGAGATCTGCCCATACCGAAATATCAAAAACAAAATTCTGTCCCTTTATTTTTTCCTCCTCATTTACCCCGTGATAAGCGAAAAGCTGAAGATCCTTTATAATTATTTTATCCATAACATTCACCTCACAGATATTGTATCACACCGCATTTTTTTAATCAACCGAAAATATTGACAGAGTTTAACTATATATGTATAATTATTATAATATGCTAATTTAAATATTAATAATATCATATATATAATACACACAGAGTCACTCTGTTTTTGTATTACTCACAAGAGCAAAGGAGGTCGGACATCAAGAAACGGTAAAGCAACTGCAAAATATCCCCTATAATATAAAACAAGGAAATTTCACAATATGAAAAACAAAATAACAAAAGGTGTACTCAAAAGCAAGATTCTTGTATTCTTAATAAAAGCTGTTGTAAAACACCCTGCGGTAAAAATTCTGCAGTTTTCTGACGAAGAGGTAAAGATAAAGCAACAGCCCTATCTTGTTTTCGCAAATCATTCTGATGCTCTCGACCCTATATACATCATTAAGTCCACCGTACGCTATGTGCGCTTCGTTATGAGCGACCATGTAATGCGAATGGGTCTTGTAGGAAAAATCTACAACTTTCTTGATTCGCCCATAATTTTCCGTCGGGAAAAGGGCACCGATGCACTGTACAAAAGCATTGTAGACAACATAAAAGCAGGCGTCAATGTTGCAATGTATCCCGAGGGTGCAATGACCAGCAACGGTGAAACAGGATTCATTTCAAAAAGAAATGCAACTCTTGTAAAGGAATGTGACTGCACATTTGTCACATACCGCGCATACGGAGGTTATCTCAAGAAGCCCCGATGGGCAAAATCAAGCAGAAAGGGCCCGATTTTCGGCGAAGTTGTAAATGTATACACTAAAGAGCAGATCAGAGCTATGTCAGAGGAAGAGATATACAATCACATTCTCGAAGACCTCTATGTAAACATTTATGATGAGCAAAGAAAAAATCCCCATGCATACATAGGTGAGGATCCCGCAGAAAATGCGGAAATAATTCTCTACGGCTGTCCGCACTGTAAATCTGTCGGAAATCTCAGAACCAAGGGAAGAGAAATTTTCTGCCCCTGCGGCTTCAGAGCTGAAATTGACGATTTCGGCTTCTGGCACGGTGAGAATATGGAGTTCGATAATATTGTTGATTGGGACAAATTCCAGAAAACGCTCCTGAAAGAAATCACAGACAACAAAAACGGCACCGATGAGCTGTTATTTGAAGATAATCAGCAGCAGATTTACACCATAGAAAATTCTGAGGTTACAACACTTTCCGAGAGCGGTACTGTGGCCCTTTACGGAAACAGAATTGAAATTACGGCAGATGACAAAAAAATCTCCATTCCCTTAAACGAAATCAATTCTGCAAAAACATCATCCCGAATGAATCTTCTTCTTGTCACGGAAAAAGGCTACTTTGAAATAAAAAGCCCCTATCCCCGCTCGGCAACAAAGTATATTGTTGCAACAAGATATCTTCAGGGAAAAGAAAATCTTTAAACAAAAAAAACCCGATAGAGGAAAAGCTCCTGAGCTTCTTCGCTATCGGGCAAATTTTTATTTAAGGCTGAACGGGTACGGGCAGATGCTCGGTTTCCGATTCAATGCTTATAAAATTATTATGGCGGAAATATGTCCAGAACATTCTGAAGGGCTTACAGAAATCCTCGCAGGGTACATAGAGCTGCTCTCTTTCAAGACGAAGACAGGGGGCAGTCATTTTTTCTTCACCGTTTTCCGTAATCATTATGTCTGAGTTTTCGGTAAACTCGGAGAATTTTCCGTATACCTGAAGGCGGATTTTTCCTTTTGTCCGGATAACTTCACCACCCATAAAATTAATTATCTGTCCTGCAGGCACATACCACACACCGTCAATGCACTGAGGGAGTGTACCCATAACACAAAGACCTAAGTCATAGCCCTTGAACTTAAGCCTCGGGCGGTTATATCTGGGAGCGCGGCGGATGGGAGTTATAAGATCTTCCTTTTTATCAATAACACAGCGGTCAACAATTCTTCCGTCCTCAACATAAGCGGTAAGGGTACATTTATCCCCGTCAATATCAACAATACTGAACATTGAAAGATCCTCCTCATGCTCATATGTATTGTCATTCCATACCTTGGGAACCACCCTTGTTCCGGGAGGATTGCGGTTTCCGCTGCCTATATTATAATGTATTGTACCCTCCGAAGGCTTATCGTAAAGTCCGTCGTCACGTCTCGGGAATGAACGGGCAAAGGAATGCTCGTGTCCTGAGAACATAATATCATACTTCTCTATACCCTCCTTCATAGGGGGATATGTTTCATAGCATTCAAGATTGGGACCCGAATAGCACACAGGGAAATGATGTGCGGCAAATTTCCACGTAGCATCGCTTTCCTCAGAGGTCTTTTTCAGCCACTCGTTTATATACTCAAATCCGCTTGTGCCGGCAATGGAAAAAAGAGTGTTGCCGTATCTGAAAGAGTAGTTAGGAATCTGCCATCCCTCGGGGCCGTTTTCAGGATACGAATATCTGAGCTGATTTGTAAAATATGTTGCATGCTCCGAGTAATATTTTCCGGTGAAGGTAAAATAATCTTCGAATCCCATATCATCGTGATTTCCCATACAGAACTGCACGGGTATATATTCTATTATACCTTTAAGTCCTTCAAAAAGACCCGTCCACTGAACATCCGTCTGTCCGCAGTTGGTGTTATCCCCTGCAGTAAGAATAAAATCACATTCGGGATGATCTTCAAGTATCTTCTTTACAACCTCACCCAGAACACTGTAATCAGCAGGAGGCTCGGGACCGCCTGACTGCACATCCGAAAGGCAAAGAAAAGAAAAACTCTCCGTATCCTTTGCTGCTGTTCTGAAAAAATAAGTTTCACTTCTGTCCGTTTCGTTTCCGCAGTTATATTCGTAGAAGGTAAACGGCTCAAGTCCCGTCATATCCGCAAAAAAGAAGCTGCTTTCATCCACATCCGTTTTAAAAGGATTACGCTTTGCGGAGGCTCTCATCCATTCGTCAGCACTGTCCTTTTTTCTGAAAAGAACATAGCCCTCCGTGATACTCACGTCTGTGCGCCATCTTACGGTCATATTTTCCGCAGGATCATTTTTTATTGAAAGCATTATCTGGTCGGGGGTATTTTTTGAGCCCCTTATTTTTTTCCACATTTCAGCTGTCATACAACCATCTCTTTTCATAAGTATATATTATACATTATATATAAAGACTCACAACAAAGCAAGTGTTTTCCGTTATATCGAAATTAACCGGACACAAAAAAAACAGACACAAGACCTTCCTTCAGTCTTATGTCTGTTCTTATAAGATAAACCTATTACAGAACTTCCAGTACAAGTCCCTTTGTCTCGCAGTTTACGGATAAAACATCATTTCCGCTCTCATCCATACCTACCTGATATAAGGGTGCACGGGTAGTAAGATTGATTTTTGTACCCTGAGGCGCATCCTCGCTGATCTTATATGTAATCTCACAGATATCATCATCAAGCACATCGTAAGTAGCTGCGACAATACCTCTTACTATGACATATTCCTCTCCGCCCTTTGCTTCCTTGTTTGCAGCAAGTATCAGCTGAGAGGGAAGAGTTTTGACCTCAACATACTCCAGCATATTTTCTGCATAAACATAAACATCAAAACACGCGGTAAAGGGAGCATCACTTATATGAAGAGTTATTTTAATCTCCTCTCCGGGCTTGACTGCTGTCTTCTGAGAAACAAG
This sequence comes from Acutalibacteraceae bacterium, assembly GCA_045652065.1. Classification (GTDB taxonomy): domain Bacteria; phylum Bacillota; class Clostridia; order Oscillospirales; family Acutalibacteraceae; genus RUG806. The sequence goes on along the minus strand of JAZRTO010000074.1, from coordinate 25,936 downwards.
AGAAATTACAGGTACAACACTGTCATCCTCTGCAGCAGTAGTGGTTTCCTCTCCGCCTGAAGAGCAGGACACAAGAGAAATCACCGTCAACAAAGCAATTATTATACTTAATATCTTTTTCATAAGCATCAATAGTTACCCACAAAATCTCTTAATTTCTTACTGCGGTTAGGATGACGGAGCTTTCTGAGAGCTTTGGCCTCAATCTGTCTGATACGCTCTCTTGTAACCTTGAATTCCTTACCTACCTCTTCAAGGGTTCTGGGATGGCCGTCAGTAAGACCGAAACGAAGATCAAGCACCTTTTCCTCTCTGGGAGTAAGAGTGCTGAGTGCCTCTGCAAGCTCCTCCTTGAGAAGTGCCTGAGTTGCTGCTTCTGCGGGAGAAATAGCATCATCATCGGGAATGAAATCACCGAGATGGCTGTCTTCCTCTTCACCGATAGGTGTTTCAAGAGAAACGGGCTCCTGAGCAACTCGCATTATCTCTCTTACCTTTTCAATGCTCATATCAAGCACAAAAGCGATATCCTCAGCAGTAGGCTCCTTGCCGTTCTGATGAAGAAGCTGAGTCTGTGCTTTCTTTACCTTGTTTATGGTTTCAACCATATGAACGGGAATACGGATTGTTCTTGCCTGATCTGCAATTGCACGGGTGATAGCCTGTCTTATCCACCATGTAGCATAGGTTGAGAACTTGAAGCCCTTGGTGTGATTGAACTTAGAAACAGCCTTCATAAGACCCATATTGCCTTCCTGGATAAGATCAAGGAACTGCATACCTCTGCCCGAATACTTCTTTGCAATACTTACAACAAGACGAAGGTTTGCATTGATAAGTCTCTCACGGGCAATAAGTGTTTCACCGAGATATGTAATCATTTCTCTTAAATCAGCATCATTCTTTTCAGAGAGGAACTTATCAACATCAACAGTCATTTCACTGCCCTCTTCTCTGTAAAGATACTTATTCTGACAACGGAGATATCTTTCAAGGAAGCTTAAGATGTTGGCATTTCTTAAGAAGCAATCATAACCCTTCATAATATCCTTGCGCTCGCGTTCGGTTGTAACGGCAAGGAATTCTTCAAGATCAACACCCTCCTCATACTCTCTGTATCTTGCAAGAGTTTCGGCGCTCATAAGCTCCTCCTCTGCAGAAAGAAGAGAGTGCTTACCGATATCCTTAAGATATGTTCTGACGGCATCCTCGGGAGTTGTCTGCTTGCTGTCCTCTGCTTCATATTCCTTTACATTATCCGCATCGAAGTTAAGAGATTCAATGGCGGTTTCATTCATATCGTCATTGATTTCAATTTTAAGAGCATCCAGCTCCTCGTAAAACTTTTCAAGCTCGTCAACCTCAAAGTTATAATCGATCATTATGCTGTCGATTTCCTGAGCCGAAATTTTACCGGTTGTCTTTGCTCTTTCTATAAGTTTTTTTATTGCGGACTGTTTCTCATCCATATTTATACACCCTCCGTATTATTGTTTCGTCTTTTATTCTTAAAAAGCTGAAGATACTCCTCTGATGAAAGCCCTTTGATATCGGGAGCATTTCTTTTGCTTTTTTCTTCTATCAATGTTGCGGCACACTGACGACATTCCTCAAGGGAATTTGCAATGGTTTCCCCCTTTGCAAGAAGGTACGCAAGATATGCCATTTCTTCATTTTCATTACTTTCGCCGAAGGAAAAAAGCTCAAGGCTTCTTCCTGCCTTTATTCTTTCGGAGATATCCGTAAAAAATCTTTTTCCGTATTCAGTCACAAACATATCTGCCGACAGAAAGCCCGAAACCTTCTTAAGATAATCGGGATGCTTAAGCAGAGTGGCAAGAATTATCTCCTCTGCCTTCACCGCCCTTACATTTCCTCTGCCCTCGGGGTTGGGAGATGTTTTCTTTTCTTCTCCCAGTACGGTTTTCAGTGCCTCATCAAACTGAGTGCTTTCCTGTGCCTTCCTTCTGAAATTCTGCTGTTTTTTTATCTGCAGCTCAAGAGCCTTCTTTTCAACAGAAAGCTCGGAGCTGAGCTTCGATGTATAAAGGTCTCGCTCTATTGCATTTCCTATACCTGCAAGCACACCGACAGCTTCATTGAGAAATCCCAGCTTTCCGTCCTCCGTTGTTATATCATAACGGCTTTTTGCATCATTCAGTGCAAATTCCGTATCATTGACAGCCGCGGAAATTATATTTTTCATTCTCTCCTTACCCTGAGTCTTCAGTATCTCGTCAGGGTCCTTGCCGTCTGCAAGATGCATAATCTTAAGCTTAAGGGGGGAAGCAGAAAGCATTGACAGTGCCCTTTTTGTTGCCTTTTTTCCTGCCTCGTCCGAATCAAAGCACAGCGTCAGCTCATCGCAATATCTCACAAGAAGTGAAATCTGCTCCTTTGTAAAAGCGGTACCCAGTCCTGCCACCGCATTTGTAAAGCCCGCCTGATGCATTGCTATAACATCCATATAGCCTTCGCAGAGAATAAGCTTTCTTTCCGCATTATTCTTTGCATAATTCAGCGCATATAAAGCCTGGCTTTTTTTATACACCACAGTATCCGAGGAGTTCAGATATTTAGGCTTCGAATCATCAAGGACTCGGCCGCCGAAGGCTATGACATTTCCTCTCAGATCAATTATGGGGAACATCAGACGGTTTCTGAAATTATCAATTGTACCGCCCTTTGAGGTCTTTCTTGCAAGGTCAAAGGAAACAAGCTCTGCCTCGGTAAAGCCCTTGGTCTTCATATGCTTTATAAGAGAATCCCATTTGTCGGGAGCAAATCCCAATCCGAAGTGCTTTACTGTTTCGGGCTTAAGCCTTCTTTTATCAAGATATGCACGGGCTGCCTTTGCTTCATCCGTAAAAAGAGTATTATGAAAAAATCTTGCCGCCTCTCTGTTTGCCTCAAAGCATCGGCGCCTTAGTCTGTTCGCCTCATCGTCAACAGGATCAAGGGGCATATTCATACCTGCTCTTTCACACAGATATCTCACCGCATCCGTATAGTCAAGCCGTTCAATATTCTTTATAAATGTGATTGCATCTCCTCCTGCTCCGCAGCCGAAGCAGTAGTAAGACATCGTATCTCTGTAAATTACAAAGCTCGGAGTTTTTTCCGTGTGAAAAGGACAAAGTGCAACGGGAGTCCTTGAGCCTCTGTGTCTGATTTCCGTATACTTTCCTATAAGCTCTTCAATATCAGTTCTTGCGCGAAGCTCCGAAAGAAAATTTTCATTGAACCGCATTTTCACACCCTCTTTCTCCAAAAAAACGAAAGTCTCACATATTATATATGAAAAAAAGTCCGAAAGTCCTTTATTTTTTTCTTCTTTATTTTTATTTAAAGGATACTGTCAAATTTTTCACCGATTTTTTGGGCAGTAACCTTACCGAAGCTCAGCTCCGTAAGCTCTTTTCTGAAGCTTTCCTCATCCTTTGAGGGAAGACGGAAAACCATTGTCACATTCTCACCGAAATCGGTATTTTCAACAATGCCGCCCGATTCGGGAACAAAGGTGGAAAGTCTGCCGTAAAAGCCGTAATCACAAACAACCTTCAACACACTGCAGGGGCTCATTTTTATAATGTTTGCACCCTCCACGGCAATTTTTGCACTGTGGGAATATGCTCTTACAAGCCCTCCGGCACCAAGAAGTATACCGCCGAAGTAACGGGTTACCACAACACACACATCTGTAAGGCCGTTCTTTTTTATAACATCAAGCACGGGCATCCCTGCCGTACCCTGAGGCTCACCGTCATCGGAATATCTCGAATATTCGGGAGTTCTTATCTGATATGCATAAACATTATGGGTAGCATCCGCGTGCTTCTTCTTTATTTCGTTTATAAATTCAACTGCCTCCTCCTGAGTTGTAACAGGACAGGCATAGCCGATAAATCTCGACTTGTTTATTATATATTCTTCATCGTAACGATGTTCAACCGTGATATATTCTTTCATACACTTCACCGCCATGAAAACAATTTACACAAAGTAAGGAAAAAACGGCATTTTTTTACAAAATGCCGTTCCTGAATGCCAATATGTCAGCTATTACTTGGTTTCGAGATTAAAGCGCTTCTTGAATCTGTCAACACGTCCGCCGGTATCTACGAGCTTCTGCTTACCTGTAAAGAAAGGATGGCAGCTGGAGCAGATATCAACACGAAGGTTTTCCTTAGTGGAAGCTGTTTCGATAGTTGCACCGCAAGCACACTTTACAACGGTGGGGTTATAGTTGGGATGGATTCCCTGCTTCATAATTCGATTCACCTCTTTCAATATAGTAACAGCATAAATAAACAGTCGAAATACACTTTTCAACATACTTCCGCTTAAATAGCAAAGAGCATTTTATCACATCTTACACAAAAATGCAAGTGTTATTTTGAAAAAACATCCAAAAAATCAAAACTCAAGAGATATACTATCCCTCAGCTTCAAAGAATAAAGAATACATTCCTTGACATTTATATCCATAGATTTTTTCAGAGCCTCCGAATAAAGCTTCATCTGCTCACGGTAACGTCCCGAAAGCACGGAAATATCCTTTATGTTATCCGTTTTGTAGTCAACAATAACTGCCCCGTCGTCCTCGACAAAAAGAAGGTCAATCTTTCCTATTATGACGGTCTTTTCTTCAGAAAATTCCGAGGGAATACTGCTGTCAAGCTCACAGACGCTCTTGGCCATGGTAAACTGCTTTTCGCGGAAAATTCCCTTACTTTTTTCGGCTCTTGCCAGAATCTCCGAATTTACAAAGCTATCAATTGAAGCCTTGTCAACACACTCTGCCTGCTTTTCCGAAAGCCTTCCGTTTTTAACAAGACGGCTGATTTCCCTTTCAACGGATGCCCTGCAGTTATCAAAATCGCAGAACTGTAAAAATCTGTGAGTAGCTGTACCGATATCCGCCGGCGACATAGCCTCCGAGAACATAAATGCAGGTACGCTTTTTCCGAAATTCACACTGTCAAAGCGTTCCCCGTCAACGGATGAAGCCGTGTGCTTTGAACGGCTGTGAGATACCGCTTCCCATTTATACCTGAAGGAAGCTCTTTCCCTTACAGCATCAATAACATCTGCATCAGCCTCAGCCTTTTCCGTTATCTGAGCTGTTTCTTCAGGCACAATATCATCCGAGGGAAGCTCAATATGAATATCCTCTCGTTCACGCTTTTTTTCAAAAACAGAATCCCTCAGAATAACACCGTCAGGATGAAGCATCAGAGCAGACACAAGCCATCTTGCCGCATCCCCCGAATGCTTTACAATATAGGGATGAACAGTATTCATACCACTTAAAAGATTTCGCGTTTCTGCAATAAGCTTATCTCTGTTTTTCGGTGCCATTACAATAAACAGCTTCTGCTTTGCTCTGGTCAGGGCAACGTAATGAACACGAAGCTCCTCGGACAGCAATTCGTTACTGTTTATCATCTTTACGGCAAGAGATGAAACAGTATCGTAATTTTTTATATTTTCAGGCTCTCTTACCTTGATACCGAGACCGGTATTGTGATTTATGACAAGTCCCGAATACAAATCGGTTTTATTGAATATTTTACAGGTGCCTGCAACAAACACAAAGGGGAATTCAAGTCCCTTTGACTTATGCATACTCATAATTCTGACGCCGCTTCCGCCCGTTGAGCCGGAAATATCAGCCCCGTTATCGCGAAGCATATCCATATATCTCACAAAGCCGCCCAGGGTTGAATTGTTTTCCGCAGCGCCCTCTGCCCTTGCCAGAAGCTTCAGAAGATTACTTTTTCTGTTTTCTCCGTCCTTCATTGCATTGACAACGAAAAGGTATGCCGTATTATCATAAATTTCACGAAGCAGCTCACCCACAGGGTAACAGGCTGCAATACGGCTGAAATAAGAAAGACTGTCATAAAGAGCCTTACATTTTTCGTCACCCTCAGAGGCAGCCGCAATAACCGCAGAATACAAGGAGGGAGTCCTCGGGTATGCAAGCCTCAGCCTTGCCGTATCATCAGGAGTAAATCCGAAAAGGGGGGATAGCATTACGGCAAGCATATCCGTATCTCTTACGGGATTATCAAGCACCCTCAGGTAAGACATAATTGTCTTTATTTCGGGCGTTTCGAAGAAATTAAGATTCACATCCGAGGACACGGGAATATCCCTTTCTTCGAGTGCACTTATATAAACGGGGGCACTTTTTGAGGGAGAGCGCATAAGAATACAGAAATCGGAGGGCACTGCTCTTCTCTCCCCTTTTCCGTCATTCACCGTAACCCCCGAGGAAATATATTCTTTTATTGTACGGGCAATGTAATCTGCCTCTGTAGCTGAAACATCCTCATCAGCCTGAAGAATCACGGCTTCAACATCCGTCAGGGGGATATAATCATCCCTTTCGGGGAAATTAAGCCTTTCATCCTCATTATATTCTATATCACCGCATTCAGGAGTCATAAGGCGGGAGAATATAAAATTCACACAGTCAAGAATTCCCTTTCGGCTTCTGAAGTTGTGTCCCAGAACGATTTTTGATTTTTCCGCAATTGTGTCATAATGGGGAAATTCATTGCACTTCTCAATAAAGATTTCGGGACTCGCAAGTCTGAAACGGTAGATGCTCTGCTTTGCATCACCTACAAAAAACATATTTTTGCCATCCCTCGAAACACAGCTGAAAAGTGTGTCCTGAGCACGGTTTGTATCCTGATATTCGTCTATAAGAATTTCGGAATACTTTTCGGTAAGCTCTCTTGCAAGCGGTGTTTTTCCGTCGGAGGCAGAGGAATCATAAAGAAGCTCCAAAGCAAAATGGGATATATCAGAAAAGTCAAATGCTGACATATCCTTCTTTGTTTCAAGAAGCCTTTCGTTATATTCCTGCACCGTAAGAGTAAGCTCTCTTGCTATCGCTCTCAGCAGAGGTGTATCCTGAGCATTCTCTTCTTCCGTTATGCTCATATATTCCGATGCCTTCCCCAGCACCTTTTTTATTGCATCTCTTTTTGCCTGCGCGGAAAGCTTTACGGGATTATCCCCATAACCCTTGGGGGCAGCAGGTATTCTCGTCCCCTTTATTGCATCGTAAAGAGAAGCAACAAGATTAATTTTCTCATCCCACGAAGCTTCCTCAAGACAACCCCGGTATTTTTTTATAAGTGCGTTTTCCTTTTCAAAAACGCTCATATATTTCCCTGCAAGCTCCTCATCCGTCAGTATCTCTGCTATAGCGGTATCCGACAGAAAAATGCAGTAATCAATATCAGAAAGAAGCTCCCGTGAAATATATTTTCCGTAAACACTCTCACCTGCTTCGCAGTCACTGAATTTACCGTGAAGTCCCTGAAGCCACACCTGAGGCTCAGGCTCACTCATAGAAAAGTCCGAAAGCTTTATTACTGTCTCAATAAGCCTTGCATCGTTTTTTCCCGATTCAAACATTTTAGCAAGAGGCAAAAATGTATCGGCACACTCCGAAAAACGGCGTTCAAGCACACTTATTGCGGTTTTCCTTTTAAGAGCGGTACACTCTCCGCCTTCAAGAATACCGAAGTCCGCTTCAATACCGAGCTTATGGCAATGCTCCTTTACAAGATTCATGGAAAAGGAGTCCATTGTGCAGACCTGCATCTCACCGAGAACGGCAAGAAGTGATGAAAATTCACTTCTTCTGTCGGGATTTTTTGCCATAACGGCGGAAATTCCCGAATAGATTCTCGAACGCATTTCTGCTGCCGCCGCATTTGTGAAGGTAACAACAAGCAAAGAGTCAGGCTTTACGGAATTTTCCTCTGCCGTCAGCTTTCTTACAATTCGCTCCGTGAGAACACTTGTTTTACCGCTTCCCGCCGCAGCGGAAACGAGAACAGTACCGCTTTTAGCCTCAATTGCATTCTTCTGCGCATCAGTCCACTTTCTTTCAGCCATTGCTCTCACTTCCTTTCAGCATTCTTACGGCATCCGCGTGCTTTATGGTCTCAAGTCTTCTCACTTCATCCGTTGACTCTCGTCTGCATATATCCTTATAATCACAGTATGTGCAGGTATTATTGTATGAGGATGTACCTGCTACGGGAACTGCCCCTATTTCACCTCCGTGAAGAGAAAGTCCCATTTCCGTCAGCATAGAATCTATCTTTCCGTGCAGAAGACGGAAGCCCTCATAGGACAGAAGAGTGCCCTGAAGATCGCCGTTGTCATTTTTTGAAGCATTGATAAATTTACCCTTGCTGCCCTCTTCCATAGCATCAAGAATTTTTTCATCCTCAAGAATCATTCCGTTCATTCTGCCGTTTCTTAGCTTCTGCGCCTCAACATCCTCTGCCGTTGCGCGCCTTGAAAGCTGCTCACCCGAATTATTTGCAGGCACATACATAATTCCCGCCGGAACCGTATCACCGTATCTTTCCTTGCCGTTGTCCCACAGACACATAAGATAAATGAGCATCTGCATATTAAGCCCCGAGAAAACATCTCCAAGCCTGAAATCCTTACCGCCCGTTTTATAGTCCACAACTCTCAGGTAAGCCTTACCCTCATCGTTATAGACATCAACTCTGTCAACCTTACCGCTTATTGTAATACTGCCGCCGTCGGGAAGACTTATAACATAGGGCTCAACATCTCCACCGCGGGAAATTTCCAGCTCAACAGCCACAGTTTCGAAACGGCTCAGCTCAAATTCCTTTATCATGCGAAGAAGTATTGCAACGGCAGTATCCTTGGCCTTGCTCACACTTCTTCCCAGCAGTACACTCTTATCCTCAAGTCCGCCCATAAATTCATCAACAAATTCTGCTGTTATTACATCTACCTCAGCAGTCAGCTCGTCACGGCTCATAAGGGTAAGCTCCTTATTCTTGCGTGACAGCAGCATTTTTTCAAGAACGTGATGTATAAGAAGACCGTTCACTCTTGCATCAAGATCGGCTGCCCTCAGTTTTTTTACCTTCATACCGTACTGGCAGAAATATCTGAAGGCACAGCTGTAAAACACCTCTGCTTTTGAAGGGGAAATATACATATCCCGAGAAAAAAGCTCTGTTGCCGTTTTCCTGTCTTCAATTCTGAAGGGACGATTCTCAGCAGCATTTTTCACAGCCTCAAGCTTATGGGAATAGTCAGTTGATGCAATAAATTCCTTAAGAGATGCACTGTAAGCCGTATTTTCCGAAAAAGACGATGTACATTCCTGAAATGCGCTCTCCGTGCTTCCTATCCTTTCAAGGGAAGTAAGCTTTTCAGCTCTTACAAACATACAATCGGGCAGAATCTCTTTTATTTCATTTACAATTTCCGATTTTTCCAGCCTTACACCGTCAGGGGAATTTTCCGAATATGACACAAAAAGCTTTTCATTTGCACCCGTCAATACCGAATAGGCAATCATACGCTCCTCTGAGTATATGTTTTCGGAAATATTCTCAAGTAAAAATCCGTCACGGCAAAGGGTTCTTTTTTCTGCAGGTGAAAACAGACCTGCAGTATTAGGAGGCTGAGGAAAAATTCCCTCATTACAGCCCAACACAAAAACTGCACGGGGCTCAAGGTGTCTTGTCCGTCCTGCCTGACCTATTACAATTTCATCAATACCTGCAGGAATTCTTCCGATATCCACGGAAGAAAAAATAATTTTCAGAAGCTCCGAAAAACGTGAGGCACTTGTGCTTTTTCCTTCAATTGCACCGTTCAGCGCATCGAGGGATTCCATAACCGTATCCCACACGGCAGAGCATTCAATTGCAGTAGCCTCCGCTCCGTTTTCATAGAGAAACTCTGCATATTTTCTGAAATTCTCCGAGGCATTTATGCTTACAATAAACTGATACAGCGCCTTACAGGGAGAACATTCCTCTGTTTTTTCAAGATTTTTCCGAAGCTTCACAAGGGGCAGAATCACTCTGTCCTTTATTTCGTTTATTCTTTCAAGAAGTGCAGCAGTTACGGGAGTCTCCCTTTCTCCGTATCCGTCAGGGTGCCCCGTAAAGGGCTTTGTCCATGCAGCACCTTCCGTCTGCCACACATAAACATAATTTTCAAGAAGCGCGCATTCCTCTGTTGAAATCCCCGTAATTCCTGTTTTTATAAAGGTAAAGATTTCTTCTGTCCTGAAGCCGTATGCGGCAATTGTCACCGCACCCAGTATCATTCTTACAAGCGGATATTCAAACAGCGACACTCTTCGGTCCTGAAATACCGGAATTGAATATTTTTTAAGAGCTGCAGTTAAGCTTCTCACATAAGAGCCGTCTCTGTCATAAACGGCAATGTCCTTACAGCGGTATCCGTTTTCAAGAAGTCTTTTAATCTGCAAAGCGACAATATCGCACTCTTTATACATATTTTCTGCAGAGGTTATTGTGACTCTTTCCGTATTTTCCTCCGAAATTTCCTTTTCTCCGCAGAAAAGAGAATCAGCAAGACACGAAAGAGCCTTATGGGGATTCTTTGCCTCAATTTTTTCTTCTCTGCAGTCAACACCCTTAAGTGTCATTACAGCGCGCAGCTTTCTGCAGTTTCCGACGGCGTGTTTGAATGCCTCGCTGTCATAAGCATTTACGGAATCGGGAGCATAAACGGAAATAAAGCTCTCCCTTGCCTGGGAAGCAATCTCCGCAATCAGCTTTATCTGCGCCCCCGTAAAGCCCCTGAAATCATCGAAGAAAACAAAGGCACCCTCAAATATGTGATTTTCCTTAAGAAACTGTGTCATTACGGGAATGTTATCGGTAGAATCTGAAAATCTGTCGGTTATAAGGGCCTCATATGCTGAAAAAATTCTTGCCAGCTCCCGGGTTTTGTTTTTAAGTGAGGATTCGGGCAGCTTTTCCGAAACATCAAATAATTCCGAAACACCGAGCCCTGCCTGCTTTATCTCCCCGTATTCTCCGAGAAGGCTTTTGACAAGAGCAGGTTTTCCCGTATACTTCTTATAAATATCAAGGCTGTCTGCACATTCCCCTGCAGCAAGGCTCATAATTACGCTTCTTGCGGCTTCATCCGCTTCCGGCTTAGACTGAAGACCGTATTCCTCCAGCACATCCCTTGACAGATGAGTAAAGCTTGTAACCGTCAGCATATTACTGAGCTTTTCTCCGAAGGTAAAAAGAAAATCCCTGTCCCTTTCAAAGCTCGATTGCTCGGGGACAATAAGATATACCCTTTCCCCCGCTTCAAGAAGACGGCGGATTTCGGAATTAATATATTCTTTTTTTGCAGGGAAATATGTTCCCGTTATAAACTTCAGCATTTCAGCGCTCCCGTGTTCTGAGTTTCATTTTACCTATATTATATAATAAAAAATGTCCCATGCAAGGGACACTTTTCCGAATTTTTTATATTTTTGCCGATTCCGGGAAATAATCACGGCTTTTCAGCCGCAATCTGTACCGTTTTCTTCCTTCACAGCAAAGCTCATTACCTTTTCATCAAGAGAGGCGACGGTTATTCTGTCCTTCAGCCCCGTAAAGGAAAGCACCGCCTCAATCCACCTTATTTTAAGCTGATATTCCTTTTCATTTTCCCCGGGAAGAACAACAAGAAAAATTTCACCCTTACCCCCGGGTGCAGATATTTTCAGAAGCACAAACACCGCAAGAATAAAAAAGCCGAGAACGGAAAAGAACAAAAAAGCAAACAGCAATATAGTTTTTATCATAAAAAAGCACCCCGTAATATTATACGGGGCAAGTGGTTTTTTGTGCGAGTAAGCCTGTAAGCCGGGTTCTGTCATTTAAGGCAATCATCTGTCTTGGCGCAGAATTGCTCCTGCGCTCACGCCACCCGTCGAAGTTATGGCCGAGCAAGCCACTTCTGTCGGTGTTGCTCCGGATAGGGTTTACAGGGCATAGCAGTCTCCTGTATGCCGGTGAGCTCTTACCTCGCCTTTCCACCCTTACCTGCAAAAAAGCAGGCGGTATATCTCTGTTGCACTTTCCCTTAAGGTCACCCTCGGCGGCCGTTAGCCGTTACCCTGCTCTGTGGAGCCCGGACTTTCCTCACCCGAAAAAATCGAGCGTAACTGCCCGTCCTACTCGCAGGGAGTATTCTATATCATCATACAAAAAATGTCAACCTTGTTTATTGATATTTTAACATATATGTGTTATTATTACTGTGATTTTGATTTTTGAAGGACGGAAATTATGGGAAAGCTTTTTGATATTTTCGCAAAATCTTATACTCTCTCTCCCGAAAAGGATCCCGAGTTTTTTTCTTATATCGGTGACCTTTACTGCACAGATGAGGTACAGTCAATGCGGCAGTATCCTCAGCACAGCACCTGCAACCGTCTTGACCACATACGAGCAGTTACATATATGAGCTTCGTGCTTTCAAAGAAATTTTCCCTTGACGTAAAAGCAGCTTCAAGAGGAGCCCTGCTTCACGACCTTGTATATTACGACTGGCACGACCCCGATTATTCACACCGCCCCCACGGTTTCAGGCATCCGCGCTTTGCAGCTTTCAATGCAAAACTTCTGAACCCGCAGATAACCAAAAAAGAGGAGCGGATAATTCTCCGCCATATGTGGCCTCTTACAATTCTTCCTCCCTCATCAAGAGAAGGCTTTATTGTGACATTTTCCGACAAATACTGTGCCTCAAGGGAAATGAAGCTTGCAAAGGACGAAAACAAGAAAAAAGAATTTGAGGATAAACTCAGAAGCATCAATTCCTCAATGAATAACTAACGGAGCATAACAATGTTTGACACCATAATCAATTATATATTTATGTTCTTTGCCTTCAGTGCCATCGGTTGGGCTATAGAATCAACCTACCGCTCACTGGGTGAAAAAAAGATAATAAACAGCGGCTTTCTTTACGGCCCCATGTGTCCTATATACGGTACAGGCTGCCTTGTTTTTGAGTTGATACTTGTCCCTCTTTCAATCCCCATTGAAAAAAGGCTTATTCCCGTGCTTCTTCTCGGTATGCTGCTTGCGGATATTGTTGAATATTCCACAAGCTACATAATGGAAAAGCTGTTTAATGCCCGTTGGTGGGATTATTCAAACAATTTCCTCAATCTCCACGGCAGAATCTGTCTCAGACACACCTGCTACTGGGCAATATTTGCGTTTGCATACGTTTATGTAATAGCCCCCGTGTATCAGCATGCTATGAGCTTTGTTCCTCAGAGCATAAGAACAATTGCCGTTTTTATAGTACTTGCAATTCTCGCTGTTGACCTGACACTCACGGTCAAGGCTGTAGCTGATATAAATAAGCTTATAAAAAAGCTCAACGGCATTAAGGTAAGCATCAGCGAAAAAGCAGAACTTATAAAGGACACCGCAGAAAACCGATATGAGGATCTTCTTGCAAGTGCCGACAAGCTTTCGGACTTCAGAAAGGAGCTGCAGAAACAGCGTTTTGATGTGCTTGCCGCTCTTAAATCCTTTGAAACAGAAAGCAAAGCCGTAAGCCGTCTGTTTTCACTTTACGCTACAATAAGAAAAACGGTTGATGACACCGCAAAAGATATCGAGGATATCTGGAATGAAATAAAGGCATTTTTTGCCGATTCAGATGACGAAACACCATAAGGAGAGAAAAAAATGACACACGTTTATAAAACAAAAGGCACCTGCGCCGGTGCAATCGAAATTGATATTGCTGAAAACAACATTATTGAAAATGTCCGTTTTGTCGGTGGCTGCAAGGGTAACACCCAGGGAATATCCGCCCTTGTAAAGGGGATGGATGCGAAAGATGTAATTGACAGGCTTTCTGGCATCCGCTGCGGCTTCAAGCCCACCTCCTGTCCTGATCAGCTGTCGGCTGCACTTAAAGAAATTCTCGGAGAATAAAAAATGGCAATCATACTGGCATCTGCCTCCCCCAGAAGAAAAGAGCTTCTGAAATTCATAACTGATGATTTTACTGTCAAAGTTTCCGATGCAGACGAAACAACAGACCCCTCCTTGCCCCCCGAAGAAACGGTGAAAAGCCTGGCACTCATAAAAGGCGAGGCTGTAGCATCAGACTTTCCTGCCGACACTGTAATTTCCGCCGATACGGTAGTGGTGCTTGACGGGAAGATACTCGGAAAGCCAAAAAATCACGAAGATGCTTTTTCAATGCTGTCCTCTCTTTCAGGCCGAGCACACGAGGTTTTTACGGGTGTATGCATAATTTCAGGTGATAAAAAAATCTGTTTTGCAGAAAGAACCGAGGTAATATTTTACGAGCTTACAAAAGAAGAAATTCTTTCATACATTGCCACAGGTGAGCCCTCCGACAAGGCAGGCGCTTACGGCATCCAGGGCAAAGGCTCGGTGCTCGTAAAAGAAATACACGGAGATTACCATAATGTAGTAGGTCTTCCCGTGTCAAGGCTGATCCGTATTCTGAAAGAGAATTCTCTTATATGAAAAATACTCCCTTAAGAGATATATTCTTTCCCCGCCGTTGCTGCGGCTGTGACCGGCTTACGGGCAACACCTCACCCTTCTGCGAGGACTGTGAGAAGCTTGTAATAAAGCCCACAGCTAAAACAGGACTCTGCAAGGTCTGCGGTCTGCATCTTTCACAATGTCTTTGCGGTAAAAGACTTTATTATGAAAATTTCTCTGCCGTTTTCTATCACGAGAACAAGGCACGGAAAAATATCTTCCGACTTAAATTTCATGTCCGCCCCGATCTTGCGGACTGTTATGCGAGAGCAATTCTTCTTCAGCTTGAAGAAAGAGATTTTCTCGGCAAAACTGACCTTATAACCTTTATTCCGATGCGTCCCTTATCACAGCTGAAAAGAGGCTATAATCAGTCGGAGCTTATTGCAAAACGGCTGTCCTTTCACACAAAAATCCCCTGCCTTCCCTTACTGCAGAAGGAATTTTCCACGGGAAAGCAGCACGAGCTTGGAAAACTCGCCCGAAGCGGAAATCTTCTCGGTGCTTTTGAACCCCGGAAAAAATATGTACCGGATATAAACGGAAAAAAAATTCTTATCATTGACGATGTATGTACAACGGGAAATACCCTTAATGAAGCAGCAAAAACACTTCTTATTTTCGGTGCAGAAGAGATTTTCACTGCAGTCTGTAATGTAAGAAAAAAAACAGAAAAAAAATATTGAAGAAAAGTAAAATATGTGTTAAAATGACAATATCAATGTAAAAGGAGTAATATTATGAAAAATTTCAAGTCTGTAATTGCCGTTATTATGGCAGTTTTAATGACAATTCCCTTTGCAGTAGTTTCATTTGCCGCTCAGGAAGACGGTTCTTATGAAATTACAAGCCCCTATGAAAATATTGACTGGAATGCTGTTACTGCTTACAAAACAGCTCTTCACACTCACACAAATGCAAGTGACGGTGACGACACTCTCAAGGCTTCACTTCAGCGCCACGCAGAAACAGGCTTTGACATTATTGCAACAACAGACCACGGTACAGTCAACTATTCCTGGACCGAAAACAGCGAAAACAAGCTTATTTACGGTGCTATGAGCCTTGTAGGAAAAACCGAGGGTTCAATTGTTCCCCTTGATAAGGAAGGCACATTCGACAACGGTGTTGCATACTCCGTTATAACTGAAAACGGTGATGACTACCTTGTTCTTGAAGATGGCTCAAAGATTCTCAGAGTTCCCTTCGGCAATGAAAATAATGCAATTTCCGTAAATGCTCACGTAAACGGCTGGTTTGCTGATTTCACAAACAACTCCGTAACAACCTACGAGGATGCAGTCAAGGGTATTGACAGAGCAGGCGGTATCAGCGTAATCAACCATCCCGGTGAATACACAAAGGCAAGATATGAAATCCGCTCCGAGGACGCATACAACGAAAGCAACTTTGTATATAACTATTATATAAACAAGTTCGCTTCTCTTATTGACAGATACGACAGCTGCATCGGTATTGACATGAACTCAAAGGGCGACAACAGAACACGCTTTGACAGAATTCTCTGGGATAACCTCCTTAAGAGATTTGCAGCAAACGGCGAAAATGTTTATGCTATCGCTTCCTCCGATGCACATAACCTTGATATTATCGATTCAGGCTATGTTCTTACACTTCTTGAAGAACAGTCCTCATCCGCACTTAAGGCTTCTTTTGAAAACGGCGAATTTTTCGCAGCAAGCCATTGTCTCGGTAACTACGATGAGCTTCGTGACATTGCAGCAGCTCTCAAGGAATTCTACGGTGAGACAGAGCTCTACAACAAGGTAAACGGCACAGCAGACGAAATGCTCGCAAAAATTGAAGCTATTGAAAACGGCGACCTTGCTGCTGACGAAGACATCGGCATCACATATTCAACTCTTGAAAACGGCTATAACACCGTTGAAAAAGATCCCCGTATTACTGAAATTGAAGTAAACGAAGCTACTGATGAAATCACAATTTCTTCAACAGATGCACTTATCGTAAGATTGATTTCCGATGGTAAGCTCATCTGCACACTTAAGGCTGACGAAGCAAGCTTCGATCTTAACGATTATGCTGATACTCTCGGTGACTATGTAAGATTTGAGGTTTTCGGTGAAGGCGGAATTGTTTATACTCAGGCATTCCTTCTTGACGCTGAAGCAAAGGCAGGAACATCCTCTCCCGTTGAAGCATCCTTCTCAGATTGGGGCATTCTTGATTTCCTTATTGCCGAGTTTAACAACTGGTTTGCAATCATCAGCAGATTTTTCAGCAACCTTTTCTAAAAAATAAGATAGATACCCGTAAAAGTCCGTCTTTTGCGGGTATTTTTTTTACAGATGAAACTTTACTCACTTAACATTTTTTTAAAATTTCCACCAAAAAAATTACTCTTTTCATAAAATTTTACATTTTTCGCAGGAAATTATAGTAAAAAGTAGGCAAATTTTACTTAGTTTCACTTGACAAATAAAAAAAATTAAAGTATAGTGAATTTGCATATTATAAAAAGGAGACTGTATGTTCTCAGACGCTAATGTTTTTTTGCAAATGACTGACGAGGAGATTGTTGCTCTTGCTCAGTCGGGAAATACCCCTGCCGAAACCTGCCTGTTGGAAAGGTTCAAGGCTTCAGCAGAAATAACAGCCTCGGTGTTTTATTCAAAGTACCAGTCATACTGCACAGCAGGTATTCTTGAAAAAGACGATCTTTATCAGGAAGGACTTCTGGGACTGCTCTCTGCGATATACTCATATCTTCCCGAAAAAAACACCTCCTTCAGAACATATGCATCCGTATGCATCTCAAACCGTATCAGGGCATCAATAAAATCATCAAATTCAAAAAAGAATCTGCCCTTCGGCAGCCTTCTTTCCATTGATGATTCGATAGTTCCCTCAACTGAATCCGTTGAAGATCTTTTTATTTTCAACGAAACAGAGGAAGCGCTGGATAATTTCATCAATAAGGAGCTTTCCTCTCTTGAGCTTTCGGTTATCCGTCTGTTTCTTCAGGACGAGTCCTATAAGGATATTTCCGTAAAGCTTGACATCTCCGTAAAATCCGTTGACAATGCAATTCAGCGCATACGCGGAAAGCTCAGGGAATTTCTCAATAATGACAGGTCATAACAGTTAAACTGTTTGATATATACCGGACTTCAATCAGTCATGGTAAAAAAATTTATAGCGAGGTAGCGAAATGTACGAAGACAAGACTCTCACATGCAAGGAATGCGGTAACGAATTTGTATTCACCGCAGGCGAACAGGAATTCTTCGCAGAAAAAGGTTTCGTAAACGAACCCCAGCGCTGCAAGGATTGCCGTGTTGCCCGTAAGCAGGCTGCTAAAGGCGAAAGAGAATTCTTTGTAACTACTTGCAGCCAGTGTGGCGGCGAGGCAAAGGTTCCCTTCAAGCCCCGTGATGACAGAGCTGTTCTTTGCAGCGAATGCTTTGCAAAGTCCAGAGCTTAAGTTCACAAAGCTCCGTGATTGATGACAAACGCCCGCACAATTATATAAATAACGGTGGGTACCGCTGTGTTCGAAGGCATTATCGGCTGTATTTTTTTACTGTGCACTAAAAAATAGTTTATCAACAATCGGAAAGATGTACCTTTCAAGGGTACATCTTTTTTCTGTTTAAAACTAAAAGACTGTATCGGGAAAGATACAGTCCTTTAAATTTTTGTCCTTATTATTGTGCTGTACAGCTGAAGTTGCTGAGCTCTGCTTCAAGAGCCGTTACATATTCTTCCGTAGTTGCCCAGGAGGTACAGAATCTTACACAGGAATGCTCATCATCAACTCTGCACCAGTAGTCCCATGAAAACTTATCCGACCACATATCAAGCACCGTATCGGGAAGCACGGGGAACTGCTGATTTGTATTTGACTCATAAAGGAAGGGGAAGCCCGCCTTCTTAAAGGCATCGCGGACTCTGTAAGCGGTATCAATTCCGTTTTTACCCATTTCGTAATAAAGTCCGTCAATGAACATTTCTCTGAACTGAAGACCTAAAAGTCTGCCCTTGGCAAACATTCCGCAGTGTCTTTTCTGCATATAACGGAAATCCTTCTTGAGCATATCGTTTACAATCACAAGAGCCTCACCGAAAAGAGCGCCAACCTTTGTTCCGCCGATATAGAATATATCACAAAGCTCACTGAGAAGAGGAAGTGTTACATCATTTCCCTGAGCCATAAGACCGTAGCCCATTCTTGCACCGTCAACATATAAAAGCATAGAGTACTTATCACAGATTTCACGAAGTCTCTTAAGCTCTGCTGCAGTATAAAGTGTGCCGTTTTCCGTAGGCTGGGAAATGTAAAGCATTCCGGGCTGTACCATATGCTCATAAGTACCGTCTGCCCAGTAACCGCTTATGAATTTCTCAAAAATATCCGCATCCATTTTTCCGTCATCAGAGGGAAGACCGATAACCTTATGTCCCGTAGCCTCAATTGCACCGCTTTCGTGAACATTGATGTGTCCCGTTATAGGGCATACAACTCCCTGATAGGGCTTAAGCGAAGCGGAAATTACTGTTGTATTGGTACCCGTTCCGCCCACAATAAAGTGAACATCGGCATCGGGAGCATTACACTCCTTTTTAATAATCGCCCTTGCTTCCTCGCAGTAATGGTCAACAGCATAACCGGGAGTCTGTTCAAAATTTGTTTTTACAAGAGCATCCAGAATTCTGGGATGTGCGCCCTCAAGATAGTCACAGTCAAATCTTATCATTTTATTTTCTCTCCATATCTACAATTATTGAATTATCATCGCCTGTACGGTCATTATACAAAAAATGATTCATAGTTTCAAGAGCTGTTTCTTCGCCGGGAATAATTTTGTCTATATCGAGACCGAAAATTTTAAGAAGCTTCATACCTCTTATTGCACCGCCTCTCAGCGCTCTGTATTCGGGGGTATGAGGGGGATAAGGACCGTTTCCTCCGAATACCGCTGAAATAATCTTAATAAGCGCCTCCGAAAAATATACATTTTTCAGATATTTGATATCTTCCCTTGTGACATTTCCTGCTTTTCTGCCGAAACGTCCTATAAGGCTCATTCTTATTTTAAGAAAAAGCTTTATTGCACTTCTTGAAATAAAGGGGTGCTTCTTAAAGAAAGGCACACTGAAAACTCTGTCCATATTATCACAAAAGCCCGGCCAGTCCGTATCCATAAGAGGAAGGCTCTTTTCAATAAGACCGATAAAGTTAAGAGAATATATGTAATCTCTTGCACTCATCCCCTTTGTATCAAGCCCGTCTATTGTCTCAATACCGATACTTTCAACAAAGCATTTGCCCTTTTCCTTGTCAAAGGTAACCTTTCTCATTCTGCCTGCTGCAGACGGAAGAGCAGAGGTAGTGATATCATAAAAATATCTGCCCTCGCTGTCCTCATATTTCTTTATTCCGTGAACGTGGGTGTGTCCCGTAAAAATGACCCTTACACCGTTTTCACACATCATTCTGCTTAATTTTTCATAACCGCCGAAAAGTTCAAACTCGGCAATTCCCTTATATACGGGCCAAGGAGGAATAACGGGATGATGTACTGCAAGAAATATCCACTCGCCATTTTCGTTTGCTTTTTTTATTTCATTTTCCAGCCAGAGGAAGCCCTCGTCAAAAAGTCCGCAATGGCTCCTGCCGTTTCCGTTGTCGTAAATTGCAACAAGACGAACTCCGTTCCCGAGAGGTACGGAATAAGAACCGCTTTCTGCATCAATACTGTCCGCATAGCAGTGTCCGAAGTCGTGATAAAGAACGGGAAGCTCTGTTTTATACACTCTTTCTGCCGGCTCACAGTCATTTTCACGGTAAAAAACAGGATGGAATATATTTTCATCATCCCCAAGCCCTGCATAGTCGTGAGTTGCTGCAGTTACAAGCACCTTTTTTCCTGCATCCGTCAGAACCTTAAGCTCTCGTATAAAATCCTCATGACTTATTCTGTCACCGTTGTTTATAAGGTCACCCGTTATAAGAACATATTCCGTTTCATTATCCTCAAGAATTTTCTTAAAAAAACTGCGAAGTATTTCGGGAGTGCTCTTAATTGCAATCTGGTCGCCCTTTTCACGGTTGTTAACGGGAATACCCTCAACCCACATTTTCTTTGAAAGATAGTGGGTATCCGTCAGTATGTACATTGAAATTCTGTCACTCATATATCTGCACCTTTATTTTTTTCTGATAAATTTATAGTGGAATTTATTTGATGTTTAGTATATAATATAATAAAACTGTCATATTGTAAAGAATCAAAACAAAAAGGGAGGTGTTAAGCAGGTATGAAAAAGGAATTCAATACCCTTATTGTCAGCAGCTATAAAAATTTCTTCTCACTTACAAAGTCCTATCTTGACGGATTCGGTACAGATAACATTTTTCTTGCATCAAGCATCTCTGAAGCACAAAAAATTCTTATGACAAAAAGCATATCTGCTATAATTATAAACACTCCCCTATCCGACGGCCTCGGCCTTGATTTTGCTACGGAATGTGCAAACAAAAAATTCTATGCAGTTCTTCTTTTTGCAAAAAAAGACCTTTTCGGACAGATAACGGAAAAAGCCGCTCCTCATGGTATTCTGACGCTCTCCGAGGGCACGGATTCAGCCACACTTTCAGAGGCCTTTCTCGTACTTATGTCCACTGCTAAAAAGCTTATGATTCTTGACAAAACCAAAGAAAAAGAGCTGTCCCGTGCAGAAGCACTTAACCTTTCAGGCAGAGCAAAGCTCATTCTCATAAGCTCCTTCGGAATGTCCGAGGAGCAGGCACATAAATACATAGAACAGCGTGCAATGGAAATGCGAAAAACAAAAAATGAAATTGCCCTCAGCATTATAAACTCCTACGGTTACAGCGGCAACACACTTTAGCCTGCTCTGAGAAATATAATCTTTTGCTTACTCCGCAGATCATTTCACAGGAACATATGCTGCTTCATTATTTCAATATTTTTCCAATAATAAATTTTTCACTCCCGTAAACAATACTATCGCACGGCAAAAAACAGTTTTCGTAATAAAATCTTTACCGTAAATTGTCAGGTAATATTTTTACCCGTGCCGAGCAAAATACTATTGCAAACAAAACGAAACTTTTGCAGAAGGAGTGAAATAAAATGAAGGGTAGTAATTCAAGTCTTGTACCCGAAGCAAGAGAGGCTCTTAACAAGTTTAAGATGGAAGCCGCTTCAGACCTTGGTGTTCCTCTCCCATCTTAAAACGGTTGTTTTTTAGTACATATTTCAATGTTTTTCTGTGATTTCCTGCATTTCGCCTACAAACCTATAATATATCCGTATCGATTGCTGGAACTCAGAGTTTCTATGACTTGCTTTGACTTTTCCTTCGGGCAGAATTTTCGGTCCTACCTCGATTCTGTCAATAAAGGTAAGCAAGGTTTCTCTGTCAAGCACATCGATATGGGTATATTTTTTTGTCAGCTCAAAAAACTGTTTGTAGTTGTCGCTTTTGCTCGTCTGCACAGCATCGTCGCTAAGCTCTACAAGTTCTTTTTTAATTTGAACGGATTCCCTTTGCAAATCATCGACCATAGAACTCAGTCTGTCATCATCCAGCTTACCTTCAGCGTTATCTACATAAAGCTTTGGTATGATCTTATCAATGACAGAAAGTCTACTTTGCAGCTTCTCGGTACGCTGTTTTCTGGCCTGTATTGCCTTTTCGGAGTTTTCTTCTTTCATAACCTTTGCAACGATACGCTCGATTTGTTTATCGGTCAATGAGATCAAAGAGTTTAAGTCATCTCTAATAAGAGTTATAAGGTCGGCATAGCGAATTCGCGTACCCGTGCAGGGTTCATTGATATCCTTGCGTTTGTTTATGCAAGAAAGATACCAATACTTTTCGCGTTCACCCTTATAAACCGTTCCGCAGGAACACAGAGCGTGTCCACAAAGTTCACAGTACGCAACGCCTGAAAAGATGCTCTTTCGCACGTGATCGTACTGCTGAAAATTACGAGTGCCCTTACCCATATTCTCGTGAGCCCTATTAAAAGTATCTTCACACACCAAGGCTTCGTGGGTATTCTCGGTTATTGCCCAATTTTCTTGTGGTATGGCAATCTTTTTATTGGATTTAACGCTTGCCTTCTTGCTCTTTCCCAGCACCGTATGGCCTAAATACACGCGATTTTTGAGTATGCGCTTGACCGTTGTATAGTTCCAAAGATCGGAAGCTCTTGCCGCACCTTCCTCACTGAATTCATCTCGGTATAACACGCGATATTTTAGCGGCGGTATGATACCATCATTGTTTAAATCCTGCGCTATTTTCCTTGAAGAATCTCCGTTGGCAGCTGCCACAAAAATCCGTTTCACGATCGGCGCAGTCATCTCATCGGGCACCAATTGGTTTTTGTTTCTCTCAGCTTTCTTATACCCATAAGGCGGACAGGCACAGTAAAGTCCCTCTTGCCGTTTTGTTCGAAGCACATCCTTAACCTTGCGCGAACCGTCACGCAAATATACCTCGTTCATAGCAAATTGAAACGGTGCCATAATGTTTTCATTTTCGCTATCAAAATTGTCGGCTATAGCAATATATCGAATACCGTTCTCTGGGAAAAACCGCTCAGCATAGTAGCTTGACTCTCCCATATCACGACCGAGACGGGATAAGTCTTTAGTAATAATCGTATTAGCAAGACCTTTATCCAGTTCGCGCATCATATGCTGAAAGCCCGGTCTGTTAAAGTTACCGCCGGAATAACCGTCGTCTATAAACTCACGGACAAGTGTAATGCCGTTTTGTTTACAGTAATTCTCAACGATCATTCTTTGGTTGCTGATACTCGAAGATTCGCCTTTTTGCGCTTCCTCTTTTGAAAGTCGGAGATAGGCAAAGCAAAGCATCTTCTGTTCGATTCTCATATTACCTCCTTCGACTGAATCGAACCACTGTTATCATTATACATCATCTTATCACCATCGGTCAACGATAATGAGCTGGAATAATTTGTCTTGACACGTTCTTCAATAAGATCCGAAGCTGTCTTATTCGATTCAAAAACTCGTGTAATGATATACTGGGTATTGGCAATACACTTGTACTCCATCAGTCCCTTCGCCTCCTTTCTTTATTCTTAGCAGTTTATTTGCCTTTTAAACATAAAAACAGGCCCTATGAATCGGCAGATTCATAAGACCTGTTTAGTTTGCTTTTGATTAAAGTCTAATTCTTCACGCTAACAGTATAACACATTTACGTTCACTTGTCATCGGCAAAAAGTCGGCTTTTTATAGGCAAAATATAGGCACAAAATAGGCATAGCCGAAACAAGTCGAATGTTGCGATGAAAATAGCTCTCCTATGCACTTTTAATCGCAACACATAAACGAGCAAAAGAACATATTTGACTGCACCCCATGACTGCGGGGGCGAGTTGCTAACAACGTCAGTATTTTAGAATTACAGTGTTGCAATACCGAGCGAAATAGTATTATCGCAAAATCGCAAGTGTGAATATTTCAAAAGTCAACATAATAAACGAACCTGAGAAAATCTAACAACACGAATTTTCCGATTTTGCGATAATATGACTGCTCTCTTTAACGTAAAAATCTTTTTTAAATTTGTCAAAAAGCCTGTGGTCATGCAGGTTTTTCGCTTGGTAAAACAACTACGGATTTAGAACACCGAAATATCATCAAAAACGTAGTTGTTTTTGCATAAAATATTACTTATTTTTTAGACTTAATTTCGCCCGAGCCCACTGTTGGACGATATAATTATAGCATATTCATATTCACTTGTCATCGGCAAAACTGTGCCAATTTTGAGCAAATTTACGGCCATCACTCAAGGTCAATAAAGAGGGGCGAAGTCAGTATGACGGCCGACGTGATGATCCATCCGAGTCTGGCAGTGAATAAAATCTTAATCTAGAGGTACACATAGATGCCCTGTGATATGAAAAGCCCCAGATTTGGCTCTGGGGCTTCCATTATCGAAACGTAAGAACCGTATGCCTGCCGCCTATGACTGCCGTGTGTACAAATGCTTTTATATCACATCCGAATCGATGAAATTTCGGCAAGGCAATCACACTCTCCGCCTAAAAGCAACAAGTTAAACGTCTCAAAAACCTTTGTTTATGCGGTATTTCGGTAATTGAATCAATGTTACGCAATGGGATACAATTTTTACCCTTTTGCGTAACATACCTTAGCGAGTTATTCTATGCAAATTTTAATGATAGATTAAAAGATTATGTATAACTTATTTCTCCGTAAAATAATGCTAATTATGTTTAACTCAAAGGCAGTTTGAAAAGCAATTGATATCGACACTTAAACATAATTAGCATTATATTTAACCCAGTCTGGGACCACAAATCAGAGTGAACCAGATAGTGAATTCACGAAAAGGACTTGATATTATTCCTCTAAATGAATATAATATTTAATAGTGATCAATGAAAGGAGTATTTGCAGTGGATTACATCTCAACAATCGAAGCCGGCGAAAAATGGAATCTGTCACATCGGCGTGTTGCGATCCTTTGCTCCGAGGGACGTATCCCCGGTGTCAAGAAGGTCGGTAACACATGGCTCATTCCGGCTGATGCAGTAAAACCTGCAGATGCTCGTGTCAAGACCGGCAAGTATATTAAATCTCAGTCTGAAGAATAAGGAACAGAATTTCAAAAAGGTGGTGAGTAGATGTCAAGGCAATTCAGGGAGGCCAGAAAAAAGAATAACTTAAAGCTGACCGTAGCTGCAAAGATGCTGGGCGTCTCTCAACCTACACTCAGTTCCTGGGAGGCCGGACGTAAATCGCCGACGATCGATAACCTCGCAAAGATGGCAGATCTCTACGGCGTAACCACAGACTATCTTCTCGGAAGGGGAGGTGGCCAGGAAACAGAGACCACTCTCCCACTGCCCTATGACCAGCTCCGTGTTTCAAACGGCAAACCGGTATGGTCAGATAAATACGGTTGGCTCTTGATCAGCTCATCTGCGCAGGAGTTCATTGCAGCGACCGGAGAACGAATCCCGTTTGATGCTGCAGGTGAAATACGAGACATTGCACCACGGTTTGCAGAAGGCGCCATTCCGCAATCAGATGCTTTGACTCAGTCTGAGGTAAGCTCCCAGACTCAAGTGTGGGTGGAACCCATTTCCCCAGACCCAGAAATGCGCGAGTACCTGCGCGGCTGGTATCAGGTCAAGGACCGATTTGTCGAGAATGAGTATGGTACTAAATTCTCGCTCGATAGCTACGGTGCCAAATGGTTGGCGTTCAATATGAAATAAGAAACAGCCTGTTCCTACTCAAAGGAGCAGGCTGTTCTATTTCTATCCATTGATCGCAGCTGACAAAGCTTTATTATTAACAGCGACTCTCTCTGCAACTTCTTCATCTGACACTTGAATTTTAAATGCGTCACACAGATGTTTATATACCAGAGGATTAGGTTGGCTGGGCCATCGCCTAGATTGCTGCTTATCTTCCATCCCGTCGTGTCTCTGAACTGCTGCTGCCTTTGCG
>JAZRTO010000073.1:0-3968 GCA_045652065.1 Acutalibacteraceae bacterium | reverse complement strand
TAGGAGCGTGTCGTGCGGATCCTTGTATCGCCCGGATCAAGGCGGAGCATTACCTCGCCGAGGGCAATCATATCATAAGCGCAATCTTCTTTTCTTCTCAGTTCAATCATAAGGCACCTCTTAATATTCTGAAATTATACGCAGTCTGTTTACTGCTGCGTACGCTTTTTGCACAAACTGTTGCAGAGTAAGCTCTCTGTACTTATCCGATCTTGCCCCCGGAAGGTCAAGCTCAAGCATCAGTGAACCCTTGTAATTGCTTTGCTTCAGAAGCTCTGCTGTTCTTCTGAAATCTATTTGCCCGTCAAAGGGGATGAGATGTTCATCGCAGTTATATATCATATTGTTATCATGGATATGTGTTGCAATACATCTGTCTCCGAAAAGAGGCATATATTCACGGCCCCTGGCGAAGCATTTTTCGTGTCCCACATCCCAACAGAAGCCCACATTGCTGTCTTTGCCGTATTGTTCAAGAATTGTTGCAATGTTTCCCAGCTTTCGTTGATTTTCAACTGCAACGGTAACATTTTTCTTTGCTGCATAATTTACAATGCTGTCAAAATGCATCAGTCCTGCATCGGTGACAGGCGGACAGTTTTCCTTTGAGCTTAAATGTGTTATCACGATACCGATTCCGTTTTCGTTTGCAAGGTCAATACTGTGTGTGAGCATATTTACAATTTCTTTTCCTGCTTCCTTGTCCCACAACCTGTTTATTCCATCAAACGGTGCGTGAAGTGTTTCGTAAATAAGTCCGTATTCAAGACATTTTTTTCTTACAAATGAAACAAAATCATCGTCATTTCCGCAGGTGAAAACACAGTTGAAGCCGGTCTTTGCCACACAGCTTATATATTCTTCCGTGCCGAAGGAAATATTTTTTGAAATGTTGATTCCTATGTTTCGCAAAACACAGCCTCCCGAATAAAAACTCTTTTAATATTTTATCATTTATAAGAGCTGTTTGTCAATTCTATTGTGATACACATTATATAAAAAAATGAGGAATTCCCCGAAGGAAATTCCTGCATTGTTTATTATTTTGCTTTAGCGTTTGCTTTTTCAAGCCAATCAGCAGCAAGCTCCATTGCTGCACCCAGTCCCTTTCTTTCTGCATTCTTTGCAATAACCTCATTGGGAGGGAGAGTGGGATCTGTTCTCTGAAGCTGAAGAAGAATTCTGTCAGCCATCTCAATTTCGCCGACCTTCTTCATTGAAGCAATGCGAATCATAACAACATAAGGGTCATAGGCATTGCCGAAATAAATTATCTTGCCGCTTCTTGCAAGAGGATAGCCTTTATAGGTAAGAAATTCTGTTGCCATTGGTGTTTATCCCTCCTGATAATATCTCATTATTTATTAAAATAAGTGTCCAGTATTTCCGTAAGAATATCAAAACGGTCAAGACGTGTGATGTTGACACGGGCATTATTATGCGAGGTAATGTATGTGGGATCCTCGCTGATGATGTAGCCTGCAAGCTGATTTATTGCATCGTAACCTTTTTCATCCAGAGCATTGTAAACATCGCGGATTGTCTGTTTAAGATCCTGTGCTTTTTTTTCTGTTAAGTTGATTGGCATTGTATGGTCTGACATTCAGAACACCTCCGGGATAATAACTGACAAATAAATAATATATTCTATTATAGGCAATTGAAAGAAAAATACAATAGGTAAAATGAAAAATTTTCAGAAATTTATAATTTCCCTGCAAAAATATGTGAATATTTACCTGGAAATAAGAGGGAGTGCTGTATATTTCGGATGTGTTACACTAAGAACAGTGAATTTTACCTGCAGCAAATTCAAAAAGTTATTGCATTTTTCCAAAAATTATTTTATTATGTTTATGTGTATATATTCATCCGTAAAAAGGAGATTTTTTATGAGCTGTATGGATGTGCTTCAGAGTATAAAATGTTTTATTGTTGATATGGACGGCACATTTTATCTGGGAAATTCACTTCTTCCCGGTGCAAAGGAATTTGCAGAATGTGTGGAAAAAAGTGGAAAGCGTTTTTTCTTTTTTACAAATAACTCCTCTCATAATGAAGAGGAATGTCTCGGGAAACTGAGAAAATACGGTTATGATGCAAAAGACGGTACTGTTATTATTTCATCTCATGTTACTATTGATTTTCTCAAGAGGAACCGTTCCGGAAAAACTGTGTACCTTGTTGGTAATGAAAACCTTACGGGCGATTTTATAAAAGGTGAAATACCTCTCACTCAGGAAAAGCCCGATATTGTAGTTATCGGCTTTGATACAGAGCTTACTTATGAAAAATTGAATAAGGCCTGTAACTATATCGCAGGGGGGGCTGAGTATATTGTTACTCATCCCGATGTGAACTGTCCTCTTAAGGACGGCTTTATGCCTGACGTAGGCTCATATATGGCACTTATAAAGGCATCAACCGGAAGAGAGCCCGATCTTATTATGGGTAAGCCCTATGCCTATACCGTTGACTATGTAACCAACAGAATCGGTTGTAAGAGGGAAGAGGTTGCCTTTGTCGGTGACAGACTTGAAACGGATATTGCAATAGGTGTAAAAAACGGCCTTAAGGCTGTTCTTGTATACACGGGTGTGACAACTCCCGAAATGTACGAAAAATCGGATATAAAAGCTACTGCAGCTTTTGAAAATATCGGCGAACTCGGTAAAGCATTAATTTGAATCGGAGGAAAATAAAATGGCAGAAATTAAAAGATCATGGTATAAAGAAATGGCCGTTTATCAGGTATGGCCCCGTTCATTCTGTGACGGAAACGGTGACGGCATAGGCGACCTTAAGGGTGTGCTTTCAAAGCTTGATTACATAAAGAGCCTTGGTGTTGATGCGATCTGGTTCTCACCTCTTTATGTTTCTCCCCAGAAGGACTACGGATATGATATTGCAGATTACCGCAACATTCAGCCCGAATACGGTACACTTGAGGACTTCAAGGCAGTGCTTGACGGCGCACACGAAAGAGGAATCCGTGTTATTATGGATCTTGTTGTAAACCACACTTCCGATCAGCATCAGTGGTTCCTTGAGAGTAAAAAGGGTGAGGACAATCCTTATCACGACTACTACCATTGGTACAAGGGTAAGGGCAAGAACGGTAAGCGTTACCCCAATAACTGGATGTCAACATTTGCCGGCAGAGCCTGGGAATATGATGAAAAACTGGATAAATATTACCTTCACCTTTTCGCTGTTGAACAGCCTGACCTTAATATGGATAACCCCAAGGTGCGTGAAGAGGTCAAGGATATTATGAGATACTGGCTTGATATGGGCGTAGACGGCTTCAGAGAAGACGTTATCACCTTTATCTCCAAGCCCGCAGGACTTCCCTCAAGCCCCTACTGGTTCCCCGTTGCAACAGGTTTCGAGCAGTATATGCACGGACCTCACCTTGATGAGTATCTTACCGAATTCAAGAGAGATGTTCTTTCAAAGTATGACTGTATGACAGTAGGTGAGGCACCTATGATGACATACAAGAATGCTCTTAAGCATATCACCGAAGGTCCCGACCAGCAGCTCAATATGATGTTCCATTTTGAGCATATGGCAGCAGACTGTCTCTTTTACAGCTGGTTCAAGACAAAGTTCAATCTCAAGAAGCTCAAGAAGGTTTATTCAAGATGGCAGGAAAACCTTTACGGCAAGGCATGGAATGCTCTTTACATTGAAAACCATGATCAGCCCAGAATCATCAACCGCTACGGCAGTACAAAGTTCAGAAAAGAAAGTGCAAAGATGCTTGCTGTAATGTATATGTGTCAGTGCGGTACTCCCTTTATTTATCAGGGACAGGAAATCGGTATGCTCAATAATCCGCTTGATAACATAGAGGATTACACAGACGTTTCCACTATAAATAACTACGGTGTTGCAAAGTCCCTTCTCGGTGCAAAGAAGGCTATGGAATTGGCTCAGTATGCTTCCCGTGACAATGCAAGAAC
>JAZRTO010000072.1:0-36197 GCA_045652065.1 Acutalibacteraceae bacterium | reverse complement strand
GGTTATTCCGCTTGCAACCAGACGGTGCTCCTGATTTTCAACGCTTCTTGCACCTACTGCAACATAGCTGAGCAGATCAGAAAGATAACGGTAATCAGCAGGGTAAAGCATTTCGTCTGCCGTGGAAAGACCGAGCTCTGTCAGCACTCTTGTATGTAACTGACGGGTTGCAAGTATTCCCTTGTAGGGGTCGGGCTTTTCATTGGGGTCAGGCTGATGAAGCATACCCTTGTAGCCGTAGCCGGTGGTTCTGGGCTTGTTAGTATACACACGGGGAATGATGATGATTTTATCACTTATTTCATTCTGAATTCTTCTGAGGCGGCAGCAGTATTCAAAAACAGCATCCTCTCTGTCAGCAGAGCAAGGACCGATAATCAGAAGCTTTTTATCGCTTTCTCCCGTCAGAACCGCTGCAATTTTTTTGTCGGTTTCAGCCTTTATTGCAGCAGCTTTTTCCGATACGGGATAAAGTGCCTTTGCTTCCATGGGAATCGGCAGCTTTCTCTTGAAATTCATTGACATAGCAAACCTCCGGAAAATCATAATTCAGCACCTCTGAATTATGATAATGAAATCCACCTGTGGCGGATGAAATCGCTTCGCGGAGAAATCCGGAAAACCGGATGAAAGCTTAACGGTGTTAAGGTTTCGGAAGACACGCCGTGTCTTGTTCCGCTGACGCTCTATTTAATAAGATCAAGCCGTTAGTCTCTTTTCCTTTGTCAAAGACAAAGATTTCATCCGAATATATTTCGGATTTCACCGACAACAAGGTTGTCGATATGGTCATAATTTACGTGCATCGAGCCCGTAAATTATGATTTATGCCCAGGTGCCGTTAACAAAAACAGGAACAGCCTTTCCGTCCTTATATCCCGTGATTTCCATATCATCTGCACCAATCATAAAGTCAACGTGAATCATACTGTCATTGATGCCCAGGGCTCTGCACTCCTCGTTTGTCATATCAAGATGGCCGTCAATTGTGTCGTTATATCCGGCACCGAGGGCGATATGACAGCTTGCGTTTTCATCGAAAAGTGTTTCGTAGAATAAAATTCCGCTTTCGTTTATGGGGCTGTTTTTCGGGATAAGTGCCAGTTCACCCAGCATACAGGCGGTTTCATCCATAGTAATCATCTTTGTAAGCAGCTCCTCGCCCTTTTCGGCAGTCCATTCAACAGCCTTGCCGTCACGGAAGGTTATTTTGAAATTCTCAATAAGCTGACCCTCGTAGGAGAGAGGCTTTGTTGCAACAACCGTACCCTCAGCCTTGCCTGCAATGGGGGAGGTGAAAACCTCCTCTGTGGGGAGATTAGGATTGAATTCCACCCCCTGCTTTGTAAGCTCTGAGCCTCCGCACCAATGTCCCTGAGGGATAAGCCATGCCTTGAAGTCTGTACCGTTTTCACTTTTGTAGTGAAGGTAGTCGAATTTGTATTCGTTGAGCCACTTACATTTCTCTCTGAGAGTTTTGTTGTGCTCACTCCATATTGCCACGGGATCGTTATCTTCTGATACGTGTACAGTCTTGAGAATTTCATCCCAGAGCTTATTATATGCCTGAGTTTTTGAAAGCTCGGGGAATACCTTCTTTGCCCACTGATATGAGGGGACAGCGGCAATTGTCCACTGATGGCGGTTTTCAATTGCATCTCTGTAGGGCTTTATTATGGGGTAACGGGCAATGCGGGCTTTCTGCATCTTTTCCTGATTTATACCCTTAAGTCCGTCGGGATCATCACTTAAAATATAAATACGGCAGGGAAGCTCCTCTGTCATAAGCTTCAGCTTTTCTTCCTCCCACTTTTCCACCTTGGAGAGGGATTTAAGTGTTCTGTGGCGGTAGTCAAGCTTTGTAAGAGGCTGATGCTCCCACTCCATTGAAACCTTGGAGGCACCTGCCTTGTAGCACTCGTCAACGAGAATTGTTACAAATTCATACTGATCAACACTTGCATAAAGCTTTACGGGCTGACCTTTCTGAATATTTGCCCCTGTTCTTGCAATAAGACGGGCATATTTTCTCTGTATTGTCTTTTTCATAATATCACTCCGTGTATGTTATATAGGGAAATTCTACCATTTTAATTATGTTTTTTCAATAGTGCCTGTATACAAAAATTACAAAAAGAAAGTTAAATATTACATTAAGAAAATATTAACTTTTTGTGTGGTATGATATATTTGAAAAAATATAAGGAGGAATGCTATGAATTTCAGTATTATCTATAACCCCATTGCAACACAGTTTTCCCAGGCAGCACTTGACCATCTTATTTTCAAATTTGTTGAAAAGGGTCTCAAACTCAACACAGTCGCAAAAAGCGAATATTCGGGACATGTCATCAAGCTTATCAAGGAGCTTGACCCCGTATCAGACTATCTTATAACCTTCGGCGGAGACGGAACTGTAAATGAAGCATTCCGTGCCTTTAACGATATAGAACAGCACAGTGTATATGCACATATTTCTGTGGGTACAACCAACGATATGGCGAATAACTTTAATCTTATAAGAAAGAATGCAATAAAGAGCATTGATAAGCTTGCGGAAAAAGGCAAGGAAACTCTTATGGACTCTATTATTGTAAACGGTGAGCCTGTATGCTATGTTTCAGCCTTCGGCTATATTGCAGCAGTGCCTTATCTTGTAAATCCCACTCTCAAGAAGAAGCTTGGCCATGCTGCCTATGTTGTTGCGGCAATGCCTCCTCTTTTTAAGGGCCCCCAGAGAATAAAGGCTACATACACAGCTAACGGTATAACAAAGAATACAGACATTCTTCTCGGACTTATCACCACATCAAAGGGAATGGGCGGCGTTACTCTTTATGATAATGTTGACCTTAATGACGGGAAGTTTGAGGTATGTCTGATTCACGATTTTACCCCCGCTATGATCGCAAAGATTTTCGGAGAATATTTAACTGACAGCATCGACCTTTCGAAATATCTTAAATATGCCGATGTTTTCACAACAGATGAGCTTCATATCAAGTTCACGGGTGTGCTTCCCTATGATGATGTTGACAACGACGGTAATAAAGCAGATTTCAGCCTTACACTTCACGAAAATGAGCTTCATTACACCATGGGTAAGAAGATTAAGATTTTAATGCCCGAATATTAATTTGTATTAAAAATTACAGCTATCTGCAGGAGATTTTATCCTGCAGATAGTTTTTTTTATAAGTAGCTTTTACTTAATTGACAACATTAACTAAAATTGATATCATATAGTTAATATTTTACACGGAGGAGAATTTTTATGGCGGCAACCTTTAAGGCACTTATATCCTTTATGCAGGTTTTTTTCCTTTCTATAGGTCTTGCACCTATGGATATGACGGTTAACTACGGCGGAGATGAATATATTGCTCCCGAGATTAACACTCCTGTTTATATTGTGGAGGACGGTGAGAGTGATTATTTCATCGTAACGGCAGACACACACGATGAATGTATTGATACTGCTGCTGAGGAGCTTCAGAGCTACATCGAAAAAATCAGCGGAGTAAAGCTTACTGTGATTGAAGAATCTCAGCTTCCTTCAGATGCAGCTGCAATTTATCTTGGTGAAACAGAGCTTTCCGATACTGTAGCTTTTGATTACGATACAATCGCAGAGGACGGCTTCTTGCTTTACTGTGACGGAGAAAGCTTTATTATCCGCGGTGAGGACAGTCGCGGCACATTGTACGGTGTATATACCTTCCTTGAGGAATATCTCGGTGTCCGCTGGTTTACTCCTACACTGGAAAGAGTACCCGAAAGTGACGATGTTGTAATTGATAAAGACTTAAACCGTGTGGTTGAGCCCTCTTTTGCAGTAAGAAGAAATGACACAATGGGTACAAACGAGGCACACCGTGCAAGAACAAAGATGAATGTATCCTTCCATAAGGATGCGACAGCTTTCGGCGGAACACTTACTTACGTATTATGGGACGTAACTCTTACAACTCTTGTTCCCGATGCACTTTTCGCAGAGCATCCCGAATATTTTGCAATGGACGAAAACGGTAACCGCCATACAGACCACGTCTGTCTTTCTGAACCCGGTGTTCTTCCCGTTGCCATTGAAAATGCAAGAAAGGCAATTCTTAACAGCACAAACGGAGCAAAGTTTATTCACGTAGGTCAGAAGGATAATAGTAATTACTGTCACTGTGAGACCTGTGAGGCACTTTACGAGCAGTACGGCGCAGTTTCTGCC
The DNA here is from genome assembly GCA_045652065.1 of Acutalibacteraceae bacterium. Taxonomy (GTDB): domain Bacteria; phylum Bacillota; class Clostridia; order Oscillospirales; family Acutalibacteraceae; genus RUG806. The sequence continues at coordinate 31,975 of JAZRTO010000072.1, read as the reverse complement.
CCCACACTTATTTTTACAAATAACCTTGCGGATGCTCTTGAGGAAGAATTCCCTGAATTTACCTTTACCTTCTATGCGTACGGCGAAACTGACCGTCCTCCCACGGATACCACACTTCGCTGCAGAGAAAATGTTGCTCCCGTGCTTTGCGGACTTCACAAGGCCTGCCGCAGCCACTCACTTTTAGAGTGCGGCGCTCAGGACGGCAATGAAACACTTATGAATCTTTACGGTGACAACGAGCCCACAATTGCTGAAGATTTTAAGGTATGGACAGAAATTGCAGACAGAACCTATATCTACGACTATACAATTAATTTCCTTTACTCACAGCAGTTCTTCTCAAACTTCGAGTATATGCAGGAAACAATGAAGTATATGCACGATATCGGAATTACGGGTTACATCTATAACTGCGGTGACGGTCATTCTGCGGCATTCAACGAGCTTCGTAACTATCTTCTTTGTAAATTACAGTGGGACGTAAATGCAGATGTCAGCTATCACATAAATGACTTTATGAAGGAATATTACGGTGAAGAGGCTGCACCCTATGTAAGGGAAATTCTTGATATCCAGACAGCTGCCGTAAGAGCCACTGCACATGCCTTTGACTTTGACTGGCACTATCAGTCAGGTTATTTCCCCATCCACACAATGATGAAGCTTGATATGCTTTGGGAGAAGGCTCTTAAAGCCGAGGGAAATGAAGCTCAGAAAGCAAATGTTGAAATTGCAAACTTAAGCTGGGAATTTTTCAAGGCAAACCAGATGCAGGGTGAATACTTCTTCCTGAATCCCATGAGACTTCAGGAGCAGGAATGGCTCTATGACAAATTCAAGGAGCATAATATCAATAGAGTATCATCCTTCTGGATTATTCCCGAAAAGGAAGACATAAACTTCCTTCTTCGTCCCTATAACTGGGAGAAAAAATAACAGATACCCTGTTATTTTTTGAAGTAATAGGTAATAGTGAAGAGTGAAGAAGTGAAAATTTCATAAAATAATAAGGCTCGGGAGAATCCTGAGCCTTGTTTATATATTGTTTTATGCGGTCTTCGCTTTTTTTACATACACTTCATTCGGCAAGTGCTTCTATTTCTTCGGCAGTTGCAGTGCCTGTCATTCCGATTTTCTTGACGGTAACTGCAGATGCAAGACCTGCCAGGGCTGCTGCCTTTTCCATTTTAGCACCGGCTGTAATTCCTAATGAAAAAGCGGAAAGGGAGGTGTCGCCTGCACCGCAGATGTCAAGCTCTCCGCTAAGTGTCTTTGCACCTACTCTTACACCCTCTTTGCCGTCTGTAACAAATGAACCCTTGTCACCTAAGGTGCAGAATACTTTTGCATTATTCTTTACTGCCAGAGCCTTTGCGGCATTAAGAAATTCTTCTTCCGTGGCAGAAATAAAGCCGTCGTTGCCGTAAACTGCTCTCCAGCATTCAACCTCATTGGGCTTTAATATGCAGTCGGTGTATTGTCCTATGTTATAACGGCTGTCGCAGATTACTGTAAGTCCCTTTTTTGCAAGGGAAATTATTTCCTCTCTTACCTTGTCTGTTACGATACCGTAGCGGAACTGGTCGGCAACACAAAGAACATCAACCTTTTCTGCCAGCTTCCGAAGATATTCAATGACCTTGTTTTCGGTGTCTTCATTTATGGGACATCTGTTTTCAAAGTCAAGTCGGGGATCCTCATAAACGGTGGCGGAAATACCGTGTCTCATAGGCTTGCAGTAGGCATTGGTAAAGCGGTTTTCGGTTTCAATTATGTATTCATCGGAAATACCGCTTTTCTTGATAAGCGAGCGCAGAAGCATACCTCGCCAGTCATCTCCGATAAGAGAAATTGCATAGATTTTTTCGGGCTTCAATGCTGCTAAATTAGCTGCAACATTACCTCCTGCACCCATAGAGGTCTTTTCAGTTGTTACGGGTAAGGGATAATGGGGAGTTTCACGGGATAATTCCGAAAGTGTCATATCTGCGTGCCAGTAAATGTCAACACAGAAGTCACCTATAATACCGATTTTACAGCCCTTTATTTTTTCGGTTATTTCTTTTACTTCTTTTTTTGTCAGCATATCAGTATCTTTCCTTGATTTTGTCGTAAAGTGTGGGAATTGTAATCTGGTGGTCGCCTACAAAGTGCCAGCCCATACCGCCCTTACAGGTGGGACGGTTTACAATATTCTTTCGGGGTCTGTAGTAGTAATTGGGGTCCTCATAGCCTATCTTGCAGCGGAAATTACCGAGATTAATAAGGTCAAAGTTGCCCGTTGTGATATTGAAGGTGGGATATCCCTGATTTCTTGCAATTGAAAGAGTCTTAAGGAAAACCTCAGGGCCGATAACGGAGGAGCCGAAGTTAAGGAAAACACCGCCGTCAAGCTGTGACACGGAGTATGCCATTTTTTTGAAGTCAATTCCTGAGCATCTGCCGATATTTGCCATATCGCAGGTGGGATGCTGATGAATTATGTCTGTGCCGAGAGCAATATGGTAGGTAGCAGGAATATCAAGCTTATATGCCTGCCATAAAATGCAGTCCTCGCGGTTGGGGAATTTTTCGGGATGCTCGTCAATATATTTTCCGAGAGCCTCGCCATAGCCGAGATTTAATTCTGCCCCCTCGTTTATTGCCTCATTCATCCAGGCACCCGTTTCCTCCCACATACCGAAGGAGCCGTCCTCAATAGCAGTAGGAACATCCTCGGATGTACCTCCAAGATAGCACAACTCAAAATCGTGAATACTTGTAGCACCGTTAGCTGCAATATGGGTGATGATTCCCATCTTCATAAGCTCGATAATATATCTTGAAAGATGGTTCTTTATAACGTGAGCACCCATACTCCATATAACGGGTCTGCCGTTTTTTCTTGCCTTTATGATTCTTTCTATAAGCTCATCGAAGCCGTCATAAACGTACTCCTCATGAGGAGTAACTCCGGGAGTCATAAGCTTTTCAATTGTTACAAGGTTTATTCTGTCCTCTGCAGAAAATGTCTTGATGCCCGAAAAGTCGAGCTGCTGCTGTCTTCTCATAATAATTTTCCTTTACATAAAGAGTATTGAGCTTGCAATTACAAACTGAGCAAGATAATATGATATGTGATTTGTCACGATGTCAAAAGGTCTGTTTTTACCCTCACCGAAGTATGTGCCCGAAAGAATAAGGTCTGAAATAACGAAAAGCACACCGCCGATGAAGAATATGAAAAGGTGTATATTTTCCTTGAAGCCTGAGAAAATTGATGTAAAAAGTCCGAAAACGGTAACAAAGAAAAGAAGTCCGCCGTAAAGAGTGGAAATCATCTTGTAGCTGCCGTATTTCAGCTTCATAATCTTTTCCCCGAAGTAAACTGCAAGAGCAGCGATAACCGCAATGCCGAGGGAGGGGAGAAGGGAAACAGCCTTAAAGTCGGAGGCACCTGCAATAATAGCCGCAGTGTAGAAGAAATGACCGAAGGCAAAGGAGATAAAACCTGCATTTGTAAGAAACTTTTCGTCCTGACGGTACATAAATTTCATATCGAGCCATATATCACCGAGTATTCCGCAGACAAGTCCCGCTACAATCAGTCCCGAATAAAGAGAGGGCTTTCCGATAGTAAGGAATACACCCGTTAAAATGAACATAACACTGGTAATTGCCTTGAACATAAGGGATTTTACATCAGTCTTTTTAACTCTTAAAAACAAAAAAGCACCGAGGCTGAGCATGCCGATAAGGAGTGTGCAGGTGTAAAGAATAAGCGAAGCATCCATAATAAATCTCCTTTATATTTTGTTAATTCAATAATATCATACAATTTTTCTTTTTTCCACACTTTTTATAAAAAACAGATTGAATAAATATTCACCTTGTGTTAAATTAAAATTAATCAGATAAAGGAGTGTGTACATATGAAGATAATGAGCTTTAATGTGCTTTGTGCAGGTCACGACGGAAGAGAATGGGAAAACCGTATTCCCCGTGTTGTTGCAGCTATAAAGGAAGCAGACCCCGATTCCTTAGGTGTTCAGGAGGCCCACATCGGCTGGATGAATGCATTAAAAGAAAATCTTCCCGAATACGACTTCGTAGGTGTGGGCAGAGATGACGGCAAGGAAGACGGCGAATTTTCCGCTGTGTTTTATAAAAAAGATAAGTTTATCCCCGGAGAGAAGGGTAATTTCTGGCTCAGTGAAACTCCCGATGTTCCCGGCTACGGCTGGGATGCCGCATGTATCAGAATCTGCTCTTATGTAATGCTCACAGAAAAAGAGACAGGTAAAAGGTTCTGCCATTTCAACACACACCTTGACCACGTAGGTGCCGTTGCAATGCAGAAGGGCGCAGAGCTTGTTGCAATTAAGGCCAATGAAATCTGTACCGACTGCCCCGCAGTGTTTACGGGGGACTTTAATGTTACTCCCGAGTCCGCGCCCTGCAAGGCAGTAAAGGACGGCGGTTTTGTTGATGCAAGAGATGTTGCGGAAATTACAGATAAGGATATTACCTTCCACGCATGGCTTGGTGAAGAAAAATACCGCTCGATTATTGACTACGTTTTCGTAAAGGGTGACGTGAAGGTAAAGAAGCTGTGGGTTGACAGAAACGAATATCTCGGTGATGTTCCCTCAGACCATTATCCCGTTATCGCAGACATTGAAATGTGATAAAATACCGTAAATCGCACGGAAAATATTATAAAAAAAAGGGAACGCAATCGTTCCCTTTTTTTGTGCTTAAGTTACATAATCGGATTTATGATATTGCCGAGTCTTGCGAAAATCTCACAGACGAGATTTATAAGAATCGCATATGAGATGGGCATAAGGAAATCAAGCCCCTTTGTGCTGATAACGGGTTCTGTAGCGGTACCAAGTCCCATATCAAAAAGAAGGTCAAGTATTACCTGTGCAATTACTTCGTTTCCCTTTTTGCTGGGATGAATCTTGTCATCAGCAAAATTTTCAGGTGTACCGTTGAGAGCTTCTGCTACCTCAACTATCACAATTTCACCGGGATGCTCTTTATCATACCTTCTCATCATATCGTTAAGACGTGTACCGCCTTCCAGATAAACCTCACCTGCAGCACCGGTCTGAGGATTGTATATTGTCTGTAAAAGCACAACTGCATCGGGATTCAGCTCATTTATTCTGTCCATAATGGCAGAGAGCTCTTCATAGTAAACCTCTGCAATCTCGTCAAACTTTGTCATATCCTTTTTAGCAAGACAGTCAAAGGCAAGACCTATCATATTATTTGTAAGGAAGTTGTTGCCGCCGATTGAAATATTGATGATATCAGCATCTGCCACGCTTGCTCTTACTTTTTCACCTGATGTGAGCATTGTAAGAAGCACACCTGATGTAATTCCGGGGATGGAGTGGTTAGCATAGGTATAGCCGTTTGTTTCTGCAACAATTTTGCCGTAGCATGCATCAACGGTATTGATCATACCTGCACCGAAGGCGATAGAGTCGCCCAGTACCACATAATCGAGAGGCTTTTCTTCATCTGCAAAGGAAATAACAGAGAAGCCCGAAACCAACATAACAAGTGAAAGAATTACTGCAAGAAGCTTTTTCATAAAAAATCCCTCTTTTCTGTTTTATGGAAAAATTATACTACCGTTTTTTCGGAAAGTAAAGAAAAATTGCAAAATCTTCTCTTTTTTAACGCTACGGTCAGGGTCCCCTGTCCGCTCAGAAGAGTTGTAAACCATCAAATAAGGGCTTGCAGAAGTTAAATGGGGGAGGGGAGCCTTTGTGAGAGATAAACTTATTTTTGCAGTTTATTTCTAAGATAATTTATCGCTTCAACATACCCTTTAAGTCCCTTGCCTGCAATCTGCTTTTCGGCATAAAGGGAAACATAGGAGAATTTTCTGAATTCCTCACGGGTATTGATGTCGGAAATATGCACCTCGACAGTGGGAATCCCCACAGCCTTCAATGCATCTAAAATTGCAATACTCGTATGTGTATAAGCTGCAGGGTTTATTACTATGCCGTGGGTATCGGGGTAGGCGGACTGAATTTTATCCACAATAGCTCCCTCGTGATTTGACTGGAAAATTTCAAAATCAATTCCCTCACAAGCATCTTTAATCATTTTGCAAAGGGTGTCATAGTCCTCCTTGCCGTAAATGTCAGGCTCGCGAAGTCCCAGTAAATTAAGATTCGGACCGTTTATTATAAGAAGCTTCATTTTACATTCTCCTTAAATTTTTCAATAATTTTCTCGGCGGTTTCTTTTGCATTTTCGCTGACATTTACGTAAGTGTCGGAAAAATCCTCATAGAGTGGAGCTCTTTTTTCGAAAAGCTCATTTATGGCGGTTTTCTGTGATATTGGTCTTCCCTCAAGGGGCAGAAGGGACAAATCCCTTTTCAGCCATACGGTAACGGCATTCTGCTTTAAGGGATAGCGGTTAATTTCCTTTGTTACAATTCCGCCGCCCGTAGCAATTACCGCCCCTGACATTTTCCCGGCTTCTTCAGCTGCTTCACTTTCAATTTCTCTGAATTTGTCCTCCCCGAAGCGTGAGAAAATTTCGGGAATGGGCATACCTGCCTTTTCCTCAATAATGCTGTCCGTATCAATAAATTTTCTTCCGAGAATTTCCGCTGAAAGCTGTCCTGCCGTTGATTTTCCCGAGCCCGGCATTCCGATAAGTACAATATTTTTTGTTTTTTCTTCAATTGATTTGATTATTCTTTCAATTTCATTGTCGGGAATTTCCTGCTCCAGAAAAATTTCAGCTGCCCTTTTTCCCTGTGCACACAGCATGGAAAGTCCGTTAATGTGGGGAATACCAAGCTTTTTTGCATCATATAAAAGTTTTGTTTCCGAGGGGTTATAAATTAAATCCAATATTCCCGAAAGCCTGCCGAAATCTTTAAGATTAACGGGGCTTTCTCCGTTATTCGGGTACATTCCCACAGGAGTGGTGTTGACAATAACATCCGCATCCTTATGGATATCGATATTGCCGTAATTGCTTTCTCCGTTTCGGGAAATTACAACAATTTCTTTTGCACCCATATCGGTAAGCACCGCATTTACAGTTACCGAGGCACCGCCCGAACCGAGGATAAGCACCTTTTTGCCTTTTATTTCAATTCCGCTTTTCTTCACCATATAAGAAAATCCGTAATAGTCGGTATTGTGGCCGTGAAGTCCGTTTTCTTTTTTTACAATGGTGTTTACAGAGCCTATTCTTTTTGCTTCTTCCGAAACAAAGTCCAGAAAGGGCATAACGTTTTTTTTATAGGGAATTGTCACATTCATTGCATCAAGGGAGCAGCTTTTAAGAAATTCTCCCACATTCTCTTCTTTCATCTCGTAAAGCTTATATTCATAATCTGCAAGAAAAGAATGTATTTCGGGAGAAAAGCTGTGGCTTAATTTATGCCCTATAAGACCTGCTTTGAAATTTTTACAGTGTATCATAGTTAACCGACACCTTCTTAAGGTTTATCCGTAAATTTTTTTCTGATAATCTTTTGAAACAGTAAGGATTTCCGAATAGAGCTTTTCGGTATATTCCGAAAAAGCATCCTCGGACAGAGAGCGGATTTTTTCGAGCAGTTCTTTCTCTCTTTCGGGTGCATATACGGGAAGTCCGTTTGCTTTTTTATATCGGGCAACATCACCCGATACCTTCATTCTTTCATTAAAAAGACGGACTATTTCTTCGTCAATTTCATCAATTTTTTTTCTTGAAGCCTCTAAAGGTATTATATCATTCATTTTTTACGCCTCATCCAATATCATATCAAGTATAGCAATCGCAGCTGCCGCTTCAATTACAGGTACTGCTCTCGGTACTATGCACGGGTCGTGTCTGCCTGTAATTTTATGTTTTATATTCTCTTTTGTTTCAAGATTTACGGTGTTCTGCTCTTTCCCTATAGAGGGTGTGGGCTTTATTGCCGTTCTGAAAACAAGGGGCATACCGTTTGTCATTCCCCCGAGAATACCGCCGCAGTTGTTTGTGGCGGTTTTTACACAGTCACCGTCAAAATAAAATTCATCGTTATTTTCACTGCCCGAAAGCCCGGCACAGCCGAAGCCGTTTCCGAATTCAATTCCCTTAACGGCAGGTACAGAGAAAACGGCAGATGAAATTCTTCCCTCTGCACCTGCGAAAAGATGCTCACCAAGCCCCACGGGAAGTCCCGTTACGGCACATTCAATAATACCGCCTACGGAGTCAAGGTCTTCCTTTGCCTCTTTTATGATTTTCTGCATCTGTTCGCCTGAATTTTTATTGATTACGGGAAAATCATTTTGTACATCCTCAGGGCATGTAAGCTCAAACGGCTTATCGTAAACCTTGCCTATAGAGTAAATATGTGCCCTTATTTCAACCCCCTTTTCCTTAAGGTGCTGAATTGCAAGTGCCCCTGCAACACACATAAGGGATGTTAGTCTTCCCGAAAAATGACCGCCGCCTCTTAAATCAACATTTTTACCGTACTTTACAATAGCAGGGTAGTCTGCGTGCGATGGACGGGGGATTGTTCCTGTGTCCGAATAGTCCTTTGAATTCTGATTGCTGTTATATATCACGGCTTTTATTGTGTCCCCTGTGGTAAATCCGTTTTCAATGCCCGAAAGAAAAACGGGCTTGTCTGTTTCTTTTCTCGGGGTTGACCACTCATTCTGCCCCGGGGCGCGCCTTTTCATAAAGGCGGATAAAAATTCTTCATCAATCTTAAGACCCTTCGGAAAACCGCAGAGAGTCATTTCTATTTTTTCGTCATGGCTGCCGCCGTCGATATAAAGCTTTATGTTGTTGCCGTAAGGAAAGCTCATTTTGTCACCTTATTTCATCCCAGAAGGAGGGATAGGATTTTTTTACTGCTTCTGCGCCGTTTATTGTTACGGGATATTCTGTGCAGAATGAAGCTACAGCGCCGCTCATTGCTATTCTGTGGTCATTTACCGAATCAATCTCGCCCCCCGTAAGAGGAGATCCTTCAATAATTATATTATCATCCTCTACGGTAATTTTACCGCCGAGATTTTTTATCATATTATATACTGCTTCAATTCTGTCGCTTTCCTTTAAGCGAAGCCGTGAGCAGTTTTTTATTACCGTTGTACCTTCTGCATTTGCCGCCACCACCGACAGCACGGGCACAAGGTCGGGCATATCTCTTGCATCAATATTTATTCCGTGAAGTGAAGAGGGACAGGCTGTTATTCCCTCTGCGCTTACCTTAATTTCAGCACCGTACTCACGGAGAATGTCAATAATTTTTCTGTCACCCTGTGTTGAATTTATATTAAGTCCCGAAACAGAGATTTTCTCTTTTCCTATAGCTCCTGCCGACAGGAAAAAAGCTCCGTTTGACCAGTCGCCCCCTGCTTCTGCTTTTTCAGGGGAAATAAGGGGACAGGTTTTCGGTACCGTAATTATGCTATCCCTGAAGCTGACATCACAGCCGAAAAGCCTTAATGCATCAATTGTCATCTCTATATAAGATCGACTTTCGGCTTTTTCCGTAATTTCTATTTCACCGCCGGTTTTTGTCAGCATAAAGATGAGTCCCGAAATAAACTGAGAGGAAACATTTCCCGCAATTGAATAAGAGGATTTTTCGCATTTCCCCGAAACCTTTATTTCATTGCCGTTTTTTGTGAAGCTGACTCCTGCCCCCTCCAGTGCTTCCTTAAGAGGAGAAAGGGGTCTGTCACCCAGTCGGCCCTCTGTTATAAAAGAAGCATTTTTCCCGAAAGATGCCGTAAGGGGCAGTAAAAAACGAAGTGTGGAGCCCGATTCTCTGCAATGAAGCACTGGATTTTCGGGTACATTTTTTATGGGATTTACGGTGAAGATACCGCCCTTAAAGGAAATGTCTGCGCCGAGGGAAGTAAGACTGCTGACAGTTGCTTCAATGTCCTCATTAATTCCGTCACAGTGTATAATTGTCGTTTTATCTGAAAGTGCGGCGCATATAAGCAGACGGTGTACCTCGGATTTTGAAGGGGGGATTTTTACGGTATCCCGTATTTTCGGAGAAAAAACTGTTTTGGTCATTTTGTAAAAGCCTCCGAAAGGAAAGAGTAAAGCTCATTTACCGGAATTTTTTTCAATACGCATTTTCCTGCTTTTTCGGGGATAACAAGGGTAATTTCATCTCCTGTACGCTTTTTATCTCCGAGAGCGGCCGCCGCAATTTCTTCCGCAGAAAAAACAAGCACCTCGGGCAGTGAAAATTTACGAAGAAGTGCAAGAAGGGTATCAAACGCTGTCTTCTCGCACAAGCCTTTTTTTACAGCCGCCTTTGTCATCATTGTCATTCCTATGGCTACTGCCGAGCCGTGGGATATGGTAAACTGTGAAAGAAGCTCAATTCCGTGAGCAGGGGTGTGTCCGAAATTCAGCAGCTGACGTATTCCTGTATCCTTTTCGTCAACGGCCACAATATCACGCTTTGCCGTTACACATATTTCAATTACATCATTTATATCATATTCTCCCTGAAGCATTGTGAGAAGTGAGGGAGTATTTATCATTCCGTACTTTATAACCTCTGCCATACCGTCATTGAAAATGTTACAGGGCAGTGTAGAAAGTGTTTCGGAATCGATTATTACAAGAGAAGGCTGATAAAAAGCACCTGCGAGATTTTTGCCGTTTTTAAGGTCAACTGCAGTTTTTCCCCCGACAGCAGAATCCACCATTGAAAGCAGTGTAGTGGGTATATTGATATATTTTAATCCTCTTAAAAAGGATGCTGCCGCAAAGCCCGTAAGGTCGCCCGTGACACCGCCGCCGAGAGCAATGAGAAGGTCAGAACGGGTTACTTTGTTTTCTGCAAGAAATTCCCATAAGGACACAAGGGTATCGGTATTTTTACTTTCTTCACCGGCTTCAAAAACAAAAGAAATTACAGAAAGACCCTCTGCCTCAAGAGAAGCCTTTAGCGTATCACCGTAAAGGGGAAAAACGTTGCTGTCGGAGACAATTACCGCCGTCTGACCGGTTGTAATATCTTTTATAAGCTTGGCGGAGTTGCGAAGTGCTCCGTTTTCAATCAGTACATCATAATTTGTTGAGGCTTCAACCCTGACCCTTTTCATTTTTACACCTTCTTGTGAGTATTTCCGTCTATTGCTTCCTTCATAAGTCTGCCTTCTTTGAGAAGCTCGCGGAGTGTATCCTTATCATTGCTTTCCAGGGCTTTTTTATATTCACCCAGGGAATTTATTATATAATCTATTTCCTTTATCAGATTGTCTGAGTTTTCTGAAAAAAGCTCTGCCCACATATTTTCATTAAGCCATGCAACTCTTGTCATATCCTTGTATGAGCCTGCGGAAAATCCGCCGTGATTTTTTGCAGTTTCGCTTTTTATGTAGGCATTTGAAACCACGTGGGCAAGCTGAGATGTAAAGGCTATCATTTCATCGTGCTTTTCTGCTGTTGTCACGGAAATGCTGCCGAAGGCCATGGGGGACAGAACATCCTTTATTCTGTCAAGAAGCCCGATATCATCAAATTCAGGGGGAACAATCACCATCGGTGCACCCCTGAAAAGATCTTTTCTTGAATGCTTTATACCCGAAAACTGTGTGCCGGCCATAGGGTGTGCACCAACAAATGTAAATCCGTATTCTGCGGCAAGCGAGAAGCCCCTTTTGCAGATTTTTCGTTTTGTTCCGCAAAGGTCAAAAACAACGGCATCCTTTTTTATAAAAGGGGATATCTCTTCAAGATATTTTTCGGCTGCCACGGGATAAAGGGCAATAAATAATGCATCGCAGGCGGAAATGCTTTCTTTTGTCAGCTCTGCGTCAATTATATCAGATAATATTGCATATCCGAGAGTCTGCTTGTCAATATCCGCACCCAGCACCCTATGAGTGCTGCTTTTATATGCACGGGCAGTTGAACCGCCTATAAGTCCCAGCCCCGCAACACCTACAGCCATTATAATGCCTCCCTTAATGCGTTTCTTACGGTATTTACCGTCTTCATCATATCAGCGAACTGTTCGGGTGTAAGTGACTGTGCGCCGTCACAAAGAGCGTGGATGGGATCGGAATGTACCTCTGTCATAAGTCCGTCGGCACCTGCCGCAACAGCTGCCAGAGCCATGCTTTTAACATATTTTGAGGAGCCCGTTGCGTGAGAGGGGTCAATGATTACGGGCAAGTGAGTAAGCTCCTTGAGTACGGGTATTGCCGAAAGGTCAAGGCAGTTTCTTGTGTACTGACTGTCAAAGGTTCTTATACCTCTTTCGCAGAGAATAACCTTTTCGTTACCGCCTGCCATAATGTATTCTGCAGACATAAGCCATTCTTTTATTGTACTAGAAAGTCCGCGTTTTAGCAAGATAGGTTTGTCGGTTTTTCCCAGTTCTTTCAACAGCTCAAAGTTCTGCATATTACGCGCCCCTACCTGAATTACGTCAACCTCCTCAAAAAGGGGCAGATGATGAGCATCCATAATTTCCGTTACAATGGGAAGCCCCGTTTCCTTTTTAGCCTTTAGAAGAAGCTCAATACCTTCAGCCTTCAGCCCCTGAAAATCGTAAGGAGAGGTTCTTGGCTTGAACGCTCCGCCTCTGAGCATATTACATCCGCTCGTTTTTACTGCAACAGCAATCCCCGTCAGCTGCGCTTCCGACTCAACAGAGCAGGGACCTGCAATTACTGCAAAATTACCCCCTCCGACCTTTACTCCCGAGCAGTCGATTACACTGTCATCGGGATGGAATTTTCTGTTTGCGCTTTTGAACGGATCTGAAACCCGTCTTACGGCTTCAACCATATTAAGACTTGCTATAAGGTCAGCATCAAGCTTTGTTGTGTCCCCGATAAGTCCTATTACTGTCTGAAATTCCCCTTTCGAAATGTGAACATCAAGACCGAAGCCTTTAAGCCAATCGGTAAATTTTAATATCTGTTCGTCTGTTGTGCCATGCTTTAATACTGCAATCATTTTAATTACCTCACTTTGTAAAAAACTAAATGCACCCGATTTTCACCGGGTGCACTGAAATAACATTTATGCTATTACTTTTGCAGACAAGCGAAAATCATTACCTTTTTTCAGATGAAAAAAAGTAATAATAATATGCTGCTGCAAAGAACTTTTTCATAAATATTTCCTTTTCTTTTGTTTGTTGAGGTCAGTTTAATACTTTATAGCGCTAAAGTCAATAGTTTTTACAAAAAAATTTACAACCGTTTAAGAAAGAATTTCAGATATGTAACAAATATTGATATGTTATTGCACAAATGTTAAAATATGTATACAAAAATAAAAGGAGTGATAATTTATGGTATTTGATTTAGAAAACCTTTTCAGTGTTATCGTTTTCGGGATTCCGGCACTTTCGCTGATTGTTTTTGCCGTTGTGTTTTTTGTTTACAGAAAAAGAAAAAAAGCCGCACAGGCGGATATGAATGAAAATGACAGGGAAAAATTGAAAACACTTAAGACGTATGTAACCGTTACGGGCATAATGGCTGCTGTATTTATCATTCTGCTTATCGCTCTTGCCGTTTTGTTTATGCTGTTTATGGCATATATGTAAGGAAAAGAAAATGAAAGAAAAATATTTCAGAATACTGCTGATTTCGGTTTTTATAGTCTGTGTTGCCGTTACAATAGCTCATGTAGCTTACGATGTATATGCGTACGGGCATAGTTCAATAATATACTTTATTGCAAAGGAGCTGTGGTAGTATGAAGCTTATAAAACAGCTCTCTGCGGTTTTCGGAACAGTTCTGATTTTTGCATTATTTAACATCGGAATATACTTTAGTGTTACCGTGCGTCTTGCAAACAATTTTAGTGATGCCACGCAGGCTAAAATGATTGATGTAAAGGAGTTCCTTCCCTTTAATGAAGAAAGCAACCTTGTACGGATTAAGACGGATTTTGCCCTTGAAAGTGAGCTTCCCGTGCTTGACGGTGCAGCGGCACTCGTTCCCGTGTACGCGTCAATTATAAATGCCGTTTATCCCGAATCCTCCGTGACATATATTGGCGGTGAATTTTCAGATGATAATTTTTACGGTGAAAATTTTGCTCCGGACAGTAAAATGCAATATAAAAATACCGTAAGAGGCTACACGGCAATTGTTGACGGCGATACGGATATTCTTTTCTGTGCAGCACCATCTGAGGAACAGAAAAGGTATGCAGAGGAAAAGGGTGTTGAGCTTGAATATGTTCCCGTGGGACTTGAAGCTTTTGTTTTCTTTGTTAACAAAAATAATCCTGTGGATAATCTCACCCCGGAACAGATAAGGGATATTTACGGAGGCAAATACAAAAACTGGAAGGACGTGGGCGGTATTAACCGTGTAATCAATCCGGTAACACGTATGGAGGGAAGCGGAAGCCAGTCCGCAATGGATGCTTTTATGGGGGATCGGGCAATTGCAGCGAAATCGCCCTTTGCCGTAACAGGCGGAGCAATCGGTTTTTCCTTCAGATATTATATGGAAGGTATTGTGGAGAACAGCGATGTTAAAATGCTGTCTTTGGGCGGTGTTTATCCTTCTGCGAAAAATATCAGAAACGGAACCTACCCCGTAATTTCAAAATTCTATGCCATATACCGTAAGGATAACAAAAATGAAAATATCCCGATTCTCATAGAATGGCTTCTGTCTGATGAAGGTCAGAGTCTTATAGAGAAAACGGGATATGTGAGGATTGATTAATATAAAACAATTTGCAGAACTTTCCGTAATATAGCTTGTGCAATACGATATACGGGATATACTTGCTATGTGAGCATGATATAATCTCCGTTCCTTAATATGCCGCAGGCATATATCATCGCATAATAATGCGATAGCATATCGAAGATATATCCCCCGTTCCAAAAGGAACGGATATCATTGAAAAAAGACAAGCTTCTGTTGAAACTTGTCTTTTTCTGGCGGAGCAGGAGAGACTCGAACTCTCGCGCCGGGGTTTAGCCGACCTACGCCCTTAGCAGGGGCGCCTCGTCACCAACTTGTGTACTGCTCCATATGGTAATCGTGATTATATTAAAAAAATGGCGGAGAGAGTGGGATTCGAACCCACGGTACCCGTAAGAGTACGACGGTTTTCAAGACCGTTCCGTTATGACCACTTCGGTATCTCTCCAATTAGCACTTGATATCTTATCACAATACTTTTTAGTTGTCAAGACTTTATTTCGCAATGTTTAAGTAATTTTTTTAGAATTTCAATTTTGGTTTTATATCTCAAACTGCAATCATGTCATAAAAGTGTACATAAATTACTTTTGTGGGTGTTTTAATCGAAAAAAAGTGATAGGTTTTTGTTCGTTTATAAATTGTTATAATCGATGATGCTTTTTCTGTTCAGAGGAAAAACAGTACAGAATAAAAAGCTTTACAGCATTATTTCCTCGCAGAATACAATGTATCTTATGTGCAAATTCAGCTTGCATAAGCAGCAGGTGCAGCTTTTTGATGCTGCAGAATAAAAATTTTTAGTCAAAAATGAAAAATCTGTTTGACTTATGAGCAGTTTTATAATAAAATATTAATGTACTGTAAACACACTGTGAATATGGTGTGAATGTACTATGAAATATTTCGGAGGAAATACTTTATGAAAAAAATTATTTCTGTTTTACTTTGCTTAACCCTTGTTTTTGCAGTTATGGCTCCTGTTGCATTTGCTTCGGAGGATGAAAGACTTCCCACGGTTTACATCCGCGGAAACGGTGAAAAGCTTTATAATGCAGACGGAACACTTCTTGCCACAGACCTCGGAAGCTTAAATTTCGGCAGTGATGACAGTGAAGAAGATGATTCATCAGATAAGATTGTTGAAGCTGTGGTAAACATTCTCAAGCCCTTTGTTTTAGAGGGTATGCTTTTTGATAAATGGGATAACTACGGCAGAGCTATCTATGATGAATTAGCACCTCTTTTCGGTGATGCAGGCCTTGACGAAAACGGAAATCCAAAAAACGGCACAGGCGTTTCCAAGGAGGAGCTTGAGGCTTCTACGGCGCAGTCAAAGACTCCCGATCATTATATCTATAACCACGACTACAACTTCATATATGACTGGAGACTTTCTCCCTATGACCACGTTGACAGACTTCATCAGTATGTTTTGGATATAATGGCTGCAACGGGCAAATCGCAGGTTAATATGTATGCAAGATGTATCGGCGGCAGCCTTCTTATGGCTTATCTTGAAAAATACGGTCATCTTGGATTTGTAAAGAATGTTATGTTCGTTGAGGTGCTTTCAAATGAAGCAACCGTTATTTCAAAGGCGTTCAGCGGTAAGATTGAATTTGATTCAGGGCTTATAGAAAAATATCTCGGTCAGCTTGATTACTGCGGAAGGACAGGCTTAGGTGTCGGCTTTGAATTTTCTGAACTTCTTAATGAGATTGTTTTCAAAACAATGGATTTCTTCAATCAGGTACACGCAACAGATGTTGCTCTCGGCGGTGTGGAAAAGCTTTATGAAAGACTCTATGAGGCTCTCATTCCTGCAATTCTTCACGCTTCCGGTATGGCAACACAGGCAAATTTCTGGACATGTGTCAGCGAGGATGATATGGATGATGCACTGAATCTTCTTTTCGGTAAGAAGGAATCAGAGCTTCGTATAAAGTACAAGGGCCTTATTGATAAGATTCTTTACTACAGAGAGCATATTTCTTCAGATCTTACAGGCTTTTATGACGGTCTTAAGGAAAAGAGAATCCATTTCGGATTTACTGCTAAGTACGGTCTCCTTAATGCTCCCTTTACAGAGGATGGAGATATTCAGTCAGACTCACTTGTAAGCCTTACTCATGCAAGCATGGGTGCAACTGCAGCAAAAATCGGTGAAACACTTTCCGATGAATATATCAATGCACGTGTTGCAGAGGGTAAGGGTAAGTATATCTCTGCTGACAAGGTTGTTGACCTTTCAACTGCTTATTCTCCCGAAACCACATGGGTGTTCAAGAATGCTCATCACGATCTTCTTGCTCCCATCATGGATGTAATCCGCGGTTTCCTTAACGGTACAAACGAAACTGTTGATACTGTAAGCGGCGGTGTTTACTTCATGGCTTACAACGAGGAAGCAAATGCAATGTATCCTATGACAGAGGATAACTGCGGTGAGCTTCCATTTATGGAAATCGGTGAAGAAAATCCCACCATTGTCACAGCCTTCAGATCTTTTGTTGAATTCTGCAAGATGATTTTCAATCTTATCGTCAAGCTTTTCAAGGGTGAGCTTTTCTGAGAAAAATAATATGAATCACGACAGCCGGAGGACTCAGCGTCTTCCGGCTTTTCTTATTGTTTGTTTAACTCACTCACACGTTTTCTGAATCTGGTGAATTTTCTGTTTTCCGTGTAAAGGTAAATGTTTTTCATAAAAGGAAGTAATCTCATAACAGGCATCCCGAGGTTAAAAAGAATACTGGGATTTATATTCTTTTTCCCCTTTTCAATTCCTTCTACCGTTTTTCTTGCGACTGTTTCGGGCTCTTGTACGGGGAACGGTTTTTCAAAATCTATTTTGTTTGCCCGTCTGAAAAATGCAGTGTCCGTTGCAACGGGGTAAATGCAGGTAAGCTGCAGATTTTCGGGCTTTTCGAATCTTACGGCTCTTGAAAAACCGCTTAAGGCAAATTTGGTGGAGCTGTAAAGAGCAAAGCCGGGAATTGCAAGAAGACCTATAACGGAATCCGTTATTACAAATATTCCCTTTCTGCCGCCGAGGTGCTTTATATATTTCTGATATGAATACACAGGAGAAAATACATTTGTTTCAAAAATTCTTCTCACTCTGTCCCAGTCGGCATAATCTATCTCCTCATAGTACCCGAAGCCTGCATTTGCAAAGAATATATCTGTTTTTTCGAAAAGATTTTGTGCAGTATCAAAAATTTCATCTACCGCTTTTTTTGTAGATATGTCTTTTTTCAGTATGGTTATATTTTTGTTGCCCAACGCTTCAAGATTGTCTGTACCTGTATCAACGCAGAGAATTCTGTTGTCGCCCTTCAACAGCAGTTTCAATATTTCAAGACCTATTCCGCTGTTACATCCCGTTATTACAATGTTTTTGTCGGTTATCATATATTTACCTCCGAAAGAATTTACAGTAGATATTTTTTGCAGTAATCAGGAATTTATGATAAAAGATAAATTGACAAAAAATTATCATACTCTGTTGATTTGCCTTGACAGCGCAATTTATTTTATATATACTGTAATGGAAAATATGCGTTTTTATGAAGAAAGGACGGGCTATTAATGGATAACAAATATGATGCATTGTTTACCCCCTGGAAAATAGGCAATTGTGAAATCAAAAACAGAATTGTTATGTGTCCTATGGGCGGTACTTCTCTTTTCGGTTGGTTTGAGCTTGGCGGCTGTCATTTTGACAAGGAAGCTGCAAAGCTTTTCATTGAAAGAGCCAACAACAATGTAGGTCTTATCATTCCCGGTATTGCACCTCTTCGCGATACCTTCTGGGGTAAGTGGCTGTGGCAGAATCCCAAGATGTTTGAGGAGCTCAAGGAATTTATGGATGAAATCCATAAGACCGGTGCAAAGCTTTTTGTACAGCTCACTGCCGGTATGGGCAGAAGCTGGGCAATTACAGAGCTTGTTGCACCCCTTCACAGAAATAAGTTCACACGTGCTCTTATCAAGCCTATTCTTGATACATCACACGAGCTTGCTTCACCCAGTCCCCAGCCTGCTCGTTGGGCTCCTGATATTATCTGTCCCGAAATGACAAAGGAACAGATTAACGAAATCATTGAAGCATTTGCAAAGACTGCAAAGCTCTGCCGCGATGCAGGTGTTGACGGTGTTGAGGTTCACGCTGTTCACGAGGGCTATCTTCTTGACCAGTTTGCAATTGAATTCTTCAATAAGAGAACAGACGAATACGGCGGAAGCTTCGAAAACAGATACCGCTTTGCAGCTGAGGTTGTAAAGGCTATCAAGTCTTCCTGCGGTAATGATTATCCCGTTTCTCTTCGTTACTCCGTAGAGTCCAAGATGAAGGGCTTCTGCGAAGGCGCAATGCCCGGCGAGGACTATGTTGAAGTGGGCAGAAATATGGAAGAATCCGAAAAGGCTGCAAAGTACCTTCAGGATGCAGGCTATGATATGCTTAATGCCGACAACGGTACATACGACTCATGGTACTGGGCTCATCCCCCCATGTATATGCCCGAAAACTGCAACCTCGAGGATGTTGCACACATAAAGAAGTTTGTTGATATCCCCGTTGTATGCGCAGGCAGAATGGATTCCGGTGTTGCAGCTGAAGCTATTGCTCAGGGTAAGATTGACGGTGTAGGTGTTGCACGTCAGTTCCTTGTTGACCCCGAATGGATCACAAAGATTATTGGATACAGAATTGAAGAAATGAAGCCTTGTATCTGCTGCCACAGCGGCTGCTTTAGCTTGTCCACATCAAAGGGACACGCAAATACTCAGGATCTTTTCGATACAATGGGTCTTGCACGCTGCGCTCTTAACCCCAAGACAATGCAGTCTAAGAAGTACAAGATTGAAAAGGCTAAGAAGCAGAAGAAGATTGCTGTTATCGGCGGCGGTATCGGCGGTATGGAGGCTGCTATTGTTCTTGCACAGAGAGGCCATAAGGTTACTCTTTATGAAAAGACCGACAAGCTCGGCGGTGTATTCATTGCCGCTGCTGCTCCCTCCTTCAAGGAAAAGGACCGTGACCTTATAGCATGGTACAGACGCGAAATCACAAGATATCCCATCGAAATCAAGTTCAATACAGAAGTAAAGAACATTGAGGCTCTCGGTGCAGACGAGGTTATCGTTGCAACCGGTTCTACAGCTAACAAGATTCCCGTTCCCGGTGCAGACAAGGCTATTGAGGCTTGTGAATACCTTCTCGGTGAAAAGACCGTAGGCGAAAATGTTGTTATCGTCGGCGGCGGTCTTACCGGCTGTGAAATTGCTTACGATCTGTTCTTACAGGGTAAGAAGCCCGTTATCATTGAAATGCAGGATGACCTTATCACCACTCCCGGTGTTGCTCTTGCAAACACCAGCTTCCTTCGTGACTGCTTCAAGACAAATAAGGTTCCCGTATATCTTGAAACAAAGACAACCGAAATCCGCGATGACAGTGTTACTGTTATGGATAAAAACGGCAAGAAGACAGAAATTCCCTGTGACAATGTAATTCTTTCCGTAGGCTACAAGCCCGCTCCCGTTGCAGAAAAGAGCAAGAAGGTTCACGTAATTGGTGACGCTTGCAAGGTAGGAAATCTCCGTACCGTTATCTGGCAGGCATGGGATGTTGCAATGAAGCTGTAATATCTGAATAAATTTAAGGCTGAGCTTGATTTTCAGGCTCAGCTTTTTTCTTTTTAAATGCCGGACAAAGGTTATATAGTGGGACAAGTGTGCATAGAATGTGACAGAAGGTGAAAATATGAAGGATATAATTTCGGAAGTAATGAAAATTTTTCCTCCAAGGCTTAAAGCTCCTCTTTCTGCTGCAATCGGCGAAATTACGGGGCTACATGAAATCCGCCTTGTAGCGGAAGAATCCGTTTTTTTTGTTACTGAAAACGGTATATTTTTTGTAAGTGAAGACGGAAAGCTCACACGCTTTGTTCCCTTAAGAGGTCTTATACCTTCCTTTTCGGAGCTTGATGAAATAACAGACCGAAGCGTAGGCTATTCGGGATTTTTACGGGAAAACGAGTTAAAAAACGGCTACATTACATATTCACAGGGTATCAGAATAGGGCTTTGCTGCGACCAAGGACCAGATTTCGGCAGGGTAGGGAAAATTACCTCTATTAATATCCGTATTCCATTTTGCGGTAAGACGGATTACAGTATAAATTTCTCTGATATTTTGTCTTTTTCATCGGGACTGCTTATTGCAGGCGCACCCTCAAGCGGAAAAACAACGCTGCTTCGCGAAATTGCCAAAAAGCTTTCCTCGGGATTTTTGGGGGAATATAAAAAAGTTACGGTAATTGATGAAAGAGGGGAGTTATCTCAGGGGGGAAGCCTTGGCCCCTGTACTGATATAATAAGAGGCAGGAAAAAGGCTGATGCAATTCTTCACGCGGTAAGGCTTATGTCTCCAAGGTATATTATCTGTGATGAAATCGGCTCGGTTGAAGAAACAAAAAGCATTTTAGAGGGACTCAATTCCGGTGTTTCCTTTATTGCTTCAATGCACGCTCAGGATGTTTCCTCACTTGCAAGACGTGAGCAGCTGAGACTTCTTCTCAGGGAGAATGTTTTTGATAAAGCGGTATTTCTGTCGGGGCTTTCCCCGGGGAAAATTACCGGAATATATTCTTACGGGGAGCTTATGTATGAAATTACCGGGACTCTTAAGTCTTTGCACGGCTATTGCGATGACGGGATTCTACCTTTCGTATCTTCACGGCAGGAAGCTGAAATTCCTGAGGGAGCTGCAGTCCTTTTTTGATGAATTGGGAGAGCTTTGCAGGACAGGGATTTTTGATTTTTCCGAGTGTCTCGGCAGATTGTCGGACAGGGAATTGTATTTTACGGAAAATATCATTTCTGAATATAGGGAAGGGGAAAATCTGAAGGACTTATGGGAAAAATCCGTAAGGAATAATTGTCCCTTTTATGTGAACGGTGAAACAAAAAATCTTCTTCTCTCATTTTCCGATGCCTTGGGAAAAAGTCCGAGGGAGGATTTTTGTAAAAGGTGTGCTGATTTTTCCTGCCTTGTTGAAAAATCAGTGCTTGCAGGGGAAAAGAACCGAGAAAAAAACCGCAGCTTACCCGTTTATGCAGGGGTGCTTACAGCCGCTGCTTTGTTTTTTATATTCATTTAGGATACTTTCTTTAAGGAGTGAAACGGTACGGATATCGAAATAATTTTCAAGGTCGCCGCCGTAGGTCTTATTGTTGCGGTGCTGAATCAGGTGCTTACCCGCTCGGGACGGGATGAATATACGATGATAACCACACTTGCAGGTCTTATTATCGTCATTATGATGGTGCTGCCATATGTGGGAACAATGTTTTCTTATGTAAGGAGTGTGTTTGACCTTTGATGTCGAAAATTGCGGGAACAGTCATTGCCGAGCTTCTTATTTATTCCCTTTTAAGACAGTACAAGCCTGAATTTGTCGTTTTTTCACAGCTGGGCTTTTCTGCTGTTCTTGTTTTTATTATCGGGGATGAGCTGAGAGAGTCTCTGGGGATGTTTGACAGCCTTTTTTCTGCAGGGAATACAGCTTCTCTTTATGTAAGCGTACTTATAAAGGTGCTAGGAATTACTCTCATTACCCAGGTGCTTTCCGATATGTGCCGGGACAGCGGAGACTCAGCCGCCGCAACAAAGCTTGAATTTGCAGGGAAGGTAATTATCACGGCAGTAAGCCTGCCTGTTATAAAGGGCTTTGTTTCTTATGTTGCAGGATTTGTAAAGGGCGTATGAAAAAGACCGCTGTATTTATTGTATGTATTTTTTTTCTGTTTGCTTTTTCTTTTTCCGTGTATGCAGGGGAAGAAATGTACGGAGAAATTTTTGATTTCTTTTCGGATGACGCGCTTTCGATTCTTCGTGATTTCGGTATTGATTCAGAGGGTGAAATTTTTGACATTACACCCGAAAAGGCGCTTTCTACCGTGTGGGGACTTTTTACAGAGGGCTTTTCGGATATTATTGCTTCTTCATTAATGTCATTGCTGCTTCTTATTGTGACCGCTGCTGTCTGCAGTATTTTCCCCGAAAGCGGAAGTCTTTTTCTTATGGGAAAAAGTGTGGCACTTATGACGGTTATGTTTTCGGTTGTCAGCTTTACGGGGGAGATTTTTTCACAATGCGCCTCGGCGCTTCTTGTTACAAGGGATTTTATGCTGACACTTATTCCGATTTTTACAGGTATCGTCGCAGTTACGGGAAATCCTGCACTTGCTGTCAGCTTCAATTCCGTGGTATTCGCATTCGGCGAGGGAGTGGCTCTGCTTTTTGAAAATGCAGTACCCACCCTTTCAGCAGTCCTTACTGCCGTCTGCTCTGCAGGGGCCATTAATCCATATATGAAGCTTCAGGGAATCGGGAGAACTCTTTCAAAGGCAATTACCCTTGTAATGGCGTTTGTAGCTGGTATTTTTGTGGCTGTGCTGTCAGTAAGGGGCGTAATAGCGGGAGCAGCCGATTCTGTAACCATAAGGGGACTTCGTTTTCTTATCGGAAACACCGTGCCCGTAGTAGGCTCTGCCATAGGTGAAGCACTCAATTCTCTTGTTGCAGGAATAGGGCTTATTAAAAGCACCGTGGGGATGCTTGGTATTGTCGGTATTACCGTAATAAATCTCCCCGTGCTTATAAATATAATTCTGTGGAAAGGAGCGCTTTATGTTACGGGTGTTGCCGCCGATATTACGGGATGTACGGAAATAAAGGTTTTCTCGGAAAATCTAAGCAGTGTAATTTCTCTCATTACGGGTGCGCTGTGCTTCGTTTCCTTCGTTTTCATTATCAGCATCGCAATTATCCTTACTGTAAGTAAATCTTAAAATGGAGGAAATAAAAAACTGGGGTCTTATGCTTCTTTTTGTGAGTGCAGGCAGTCTTATCTATTGCTTTTTACTGCCTGCAGGTGCAGTATCAAAAGCTGCAAAATCCGTAATAAGCATAGTTCTGATGTCACTTGTCTTTCTGCCTTTGTTTTCCGCTTTCGGCTTACTTTCACGGGAAGATTTTAATTTTTCGGGTTCATATGAAACGGAAGACTATAATTCTTATCTTGAAGAAAGTGTAAAAACGGTGACACAAGGCGTTATAAAAGAAACCGTGAGAAAATTTACAAATGTACCCTATAAAACTGAAATATTTGTTAATAAAAATGAAAACGGTAACATAAATATTGAATATGTAGGTATTACCTTCTCTGCAAAGCCGCAGTTTGAAAAGGAAATGACCGAAGCACTTACAGGTGCTCTCGGAATAATACCTCATATAAGAGTGGAGCTGACAGATGAATAAACTGACAGAAAAAATTACGGAAAGACTGAAAGCGGACAAAAAGCTGCTGTTTATTTTGATACTGGGTTTTTCGGGAATGGTGCTTCTTCTCTTTTCGGGGAATGAGAAAACAGAAACGGCGCCGGGGGACAGCGGTACGGAAATTAACGCTGTTGAAGCAGAGCTTGAGGAAAAGCTTGTGTCACTTATAAAAACGGTGGAGGGTGCGGGGAAGGTAAGGGTTATGGTGACGGTGGACTGTCTTCAGGAGCGGACTGTTGCAATAAATACTGAAACCGAAAGCGGCGAAAATAAGGCAGAGTACAAAAGCGAGTATGTTATTGTTGAAAGCTCCGGGGACTCTGACGGACTTCTTCTGAAGGTCACTGCCCCCGTAATAAGAGGTGTGGGAATAACCTGTGAGGGGGCGGATACTGCCGCCGTAAAGCAGGAGGTAATACGGCTTGTAAGTGCGGCACTCGGTGTTCCCGTCAACAGAATATGGGTTACCGGTATGGTAAAAAAATAATTAACGGAGGATTTATTATGCACGTTCTTTTAGGTAAAAAACAGATAGTTCTTGCAGCCCTCGTGGTGGCACTGGGTCTTGCGGTATTTGTCAATTGGTATTACACGGGCACGGATACTCAGCTTTTTCCCGAGGGTGACGGTACGGGTAAGATTTCGGCAGACGCTCCCGACGGTACGGCACAGCTTGTAAACGGCGAAAATGCGGGAGCATATTTTTCCGAAATAAAGCTGCAAAGAGATTCAGCACATGCTTCTGCCCTGGAGGAGCTTCAGGCTGTACTCACATCCGCCGACGGTGAGAGTGATGCTTCCGCTTCAACAGCAAAGGCAATTGAGCAGCTGCAGAATGAAATTAAAATGGAAACAGACATTGAAAGCCTTGTGACGGGGAAAACGGGAAGCGACTGTGTTGCGGTAATTTCCGAAAACACCGTTGAGGTTGTAGTTCCCACTTCCGCTCTTTCCGATACTAATGTGCTTACAATATCCGATGTTGTAAACGAGGTCTGTGCAAAAAAGTACGAAAATATAAAAATATCCGGTGCTGTCGGTTGACAAAATTACCGCCCTTCTGTATCATTGAAGCAGGAAGGCGGTGTTTTTATGGATTACATAAATAAGGGTAAAAACGGAGAAATTATTTTAAGTGACGGCAAAAACGAGGCGGAGTTCGAATTTTTAGAAATGTATGTTCTCGACGGAGAAGAATATGCCGTGCTTCTGGAAAACGGAGACGATATGGTGACCATAATGAAATTCACCGAAGCGAAGGGCAAAAATCCCGAAATCTACTCTGAAATCGAGGACGACGAAATCTTCGACAAGCTCCTTTCAATGTACGAAGAGGATAATGAATAAAATTATCTGTCTGCAGAAGATCTTATAGTCTTTTGCAGATTTTTTTGTTTGTTGACATCATTATTATTCGGATATATAATTAAACAGAAATTAGTCTATTTGAGCAAATTTCGAAAATATTTTATTTTTGGAGGAATTATGATGAAAAATGTGTCAAAATGTGTTATTTCGACAGTTCTTGTTGTAGTAATGATTTTTTGTTCGATTCCGATATGTGAATTGAATTTTGCAAGCCTGTTTGAAAATGAATTAAGCGCAGCAGCAAGCAGCAATATTTCGGTAGGTGATATTATCGAGTTTGGTACTTATCCACAGACAATTGCTACAGATTCTGATTTTGCCGGTGAAACTGTTGTTCTTAATGATAAATCCTTTGCAGTTGAACCGATAGAATGGATAGTTCTTAATATTACAAATGGCAAGGCTTTATTGCTGGCAAAAGAAATTATTGATGCAAAACAGTATCATCATACTGCAGCAAAAGTTGACGGTTATTATCCTAACAACTATGCACGTTCCGATATACGTCAATGGCTTATAAACGATTTTTATAATGCTGCTTTTTCTGCAAGAGAACAAAGTGCAATAGTAGCAACAACATTGGATAACTCTGCCTGTGCAACTGACGTTAATACTTCCGGTTCATATACGCAGTATTCATCAGAATCTACCACGGATAAAATTTTTTTGTTGTCAAAAAGTGAAGCTGATACTTATGCAACTAAATATTTTTCAACAACTGTAACTGACTATGCTTATGAAAATGGTTTTGTTGCTGAAGTCAGCACAGAAGCTTGTAATCAGTGGCAGTTAAGAACTGCAGGAGGAAATTCTCATCAGCTTTATTGTGTGCAAATCAGGTGGGGAAAGTGGACAACCTATTTTAATTGGCACGGAAATGAGTTTCTTCTCAATCAAAGAGGTGTACGTCCGGCTATTTATTTAGATGTTAGTGCTTGGGATAACACCGGTAGCGGTGGTAGCGATGTTCAGATTCCAAGTGCTGAAGTAGAGTACAATGGGCATAGATATCAGTTGATTAAGCAGAAAATGTCATTTGATGATGCTATTGCATATTGTGAAGCACAGGGCGGACATCTTGCAACAATTACATCACAAGGTGAAAATGATGCTATTGCATCTATGCTTTCAGGTACAAACAAAGCCTATTGGATCGGAGCAGAAAAGAATAACGGTGAGTGGGGTTGGATAACTGGCGAAACATGGAGCTATACTAACTGGGGTAAAGATGAACCTGCTGATTTTTCAGAACCTCGTCTCGCCGCCCGTATAAACTGTGAGACAAGTGGATTTGTTGAAAGTTTTCATGGACTTGATTTTTATACAGGTGATTGGGATGCAGTCCGTCATTTAACTGTAAGCGGCCATACAATCTCCATGGATGGCTTTATCTGTGAGTGGGGTACCTATGTTTACGATGGTGATATTTATGGTGTGTTTGATGGAGCCTCAAGTCTTTCCAAAATTGCAATTGATGGTGTGTGGTATGAGTATGATACAACTGTGCCTGGACTTGAAGAGGCTATATGTCAAATTCCCATGGGTGGAAATATATATTGTAAAATTAAGTCAGGGAAAATTGTTGCATGTTCGAAAAATAAAATAAGCAATAATCCTACTTTAAGCATAAATACATCAGCTAATAATATTCAATATGATGCTTCAACGAAAGAATATAATCCTGAAAAAATTGCATTAAGTATAAATGTATACAATAATGTAATTTCAGAAGAATACGGAGTAGGAGCAACAGATATGAAATGTGTTGCAGGGTATGATATTGCATTTGATAGGCTCAAAATTGAAGTGTTGGGCGATAATATGCTAGTTAATGGCACAAAAATGTTGTATTTTAAGGATGGGTGGTTTGGACTCGGCAAAACACATGAAATTGAAAAAATTTTTGAGTTACCTATTACATTGAAAGCTGGAGAAACATTTAAATTTAATGATGACTTGAATGCTTATATAAATGATAATTGTGAGTGGAACGAAGAACTGAAAAAGGAATCCAATATATATGTATGTGCATACAACGGTGATACCTTAGTTGCACAGAATACTCTTCATATTACTTTTAGTAAAAAACAAAGTACAGAATCTTCTATAAAAGACAAAGAAGAACTAAACAAAAAAATCAGCAATGCTGCAAATCAGCTTAAAAATTCAACGGGGGTTATATACTCTCCATATCTTGAAGGTCTTTTAACCAAAGAAGGACTATTGGAGGTTACAAATGAATTAAAATGTAAAGTGGCACTTGCATCAGCGATATTAAAAGCAAAGAAAAACGAATCAATAGAGGATAAGTTGATTGATAAACTGATGAAAAAAGCTGGTATAAGCAAAGAATGGATGGGGATAGTTTATGAAGCGAATATTGTGGATTCCATTTCTGTTAGCACGCCAGAGCATGGTAATTTTGAAGTTATATTCAAGATAAAATTAACGAATATAAGTATTGGTGATAATAATCCTTTTGCCAGTTTTTCATTTAACACAACATATGAAATCAAAGGCGGAAAAAATATAGATCAACGAACAGGCTCTGTGACAAGTTATTTTGGATATGCAGATATACAAACTTTTACAGATTCTGTTGAAGAAGTTGCTCTTGAGCAAATCGAGTATGCCTATAATCTTGACTATGGTAAAGACCTTAATAAAGTTTGTGAAATGTTCTTTGATGACACTATAACATCAATTTTATCAAAAACAAAAGCTGAATCATATTCTCATCTTTTTTACAAATCAATGACATATCCGACTAAACAGGTGAATGTACATTGCCCGGTTGACATATTTGTTTATGATTCAGATGGTATATTATGCGCAAGTGTGGAGAGCAATGAAATCACTATGACTTGTGAGGATATTGATATTGAAGTTGTCGGCGATGAAAAGTATCTGACTGTTTATGACGGTGAATATTCATTTGAAATAATTGCGACTGCAATCGATGATATGGATATTGAAATTGAAGAATATTCATCAAAAAACAGTTTGCTTCGAGCAACAATTTTTAATAATATTTCACTTACTCCCGGAGATTTGTTTGAAACCTATATTGATGAGAATTATGCTGATAACAAATATCAGATAATAAAAAATAAGGACGAAACCATTTCTGCTGACGATGATAAGAGGTCTATTCATTATTTGAATGAAATTGAAATAATTGACAAGGAAGCAAGCTGTTCAGAAGAAGGCTTAATGCATATTGAATGCGCCATATGTGGGGAAATTATTAAGACTGAACAAATCGAAATGATTTCCCACAAGGATTCTGACGGGGATTATCTCTGTGATTTCTGCGACAAAGACCTTGCTCCTGAAGAGGAGGAGGGTAATGCAAACAACTGCTCACACATCTGTCATAAGACAGGCTTTATGGGAATTATCTGGATGATTGCGCGTATTTTTATGATGCTTTTCGGAATTAATCCTGTTTGTGAATGCGGTGCAGCGCACTATTAAAATTCAACAGGCAAAGTTTAAGGGGAGCGGTGAAAACCGCTCTCTTTTGCTGTATAGACACTTACATGAAACGGCTGTTTTCTTTTTATGTTGCAATGAAAATAAAAATATTATATAATAACTCTTTAGAGGTGTTTTTATGAAAGCAGATGTAATTGTAATAGGCGGTGGGCCTGCAGGGCTTATTGCCGCAGGAAAGGCGGCAGAAAGAGGACTTCAGGTTATTGTCCTTGAAAGAAATCCCCGACCTGCCAGAAAGCTTATGATAACGGGTAAGGGCAGATGCAATGTTACCAATGCCTGCACTCTAGTAAACGAGCTTATGGAGGCTATTCCCCATAACTCACGCTTCCTTTACGGGGCATTTTCGAGATTTATGCCCTATGACACAATGGATTTGTTTGAGAGTATGGGTGTACCCCTTAAAATAGAAAGAGGAAACCGTGTTTTCCCCGAATCGGACAAGGCTGTGGACATTGTTGATGCAATTGTTGCCTTTGCTAAGAATAACGGGGTAAAAATCATAACAGGGGAGAGAGTAACGGCACTGCTGACCGACGAAAACGGTATAACGGGTGTTACCACGGAAAGCGGTAATAAATATTCTGCTCCCGATGTTATTGTTGCAACGGGTGGCTGCTCTTATCCTCTTACAGGCTCAACAGGTGACGGCTACAGACTGTCAGAGTGTGTGGGACATAATGTAACTCCTCCCACTCCCTCGCTTGTACCCCTTGAAACCGAGGAAGCCTGGGTAAAGCGCCTTCAGGGTCTTTCCCTTAAAAATGTTTCAATCAGTATAAGAGATACGGACACCTACAAGGAGGTTTACTCCGATTTCGGCGAAATGCTTTTTACACATTTCGGTGTGTCAGGACCTATGATATTAAGTGCATCTGCACATCTTCGTGATATAAAGCCGGGAAAGTACGAGCTTTCAATTGACTTAAAGCCTGCACTCACGGAAGAAAAGCTTGACGAGAGAGTAATAAAGGATTTCTCTAAATATTCCAACAAGGCTCTCGGCAATGCTCTTCAGGAGCTGCTTCCCCGTAAGCTTATCCCCGTAATTGTAAATCTTTCGGGAATAGAGCCCGATCTCAGAGCAAATAAAATAACAAGAGATATGCGAAAAGACCTTGTGTGGCTTCTTAAAAATCTTACCTGCACAATAAAAGGCACCCGTCCCATAGACGAGGCAATTATAACAGCAGGCGGCATAAAGACCGATGAAATCGATCCCAAGACAATGAGCAGTAAAAAAATCAGAGGACTCTATTTCGCAGGTGAGGTCATTGATGTTGATGCCTACACGGGCGGCTACAATCTGCAGATTGCTTTTTCAACGGGCGCACTTGCAGGAAACAGCGTAAAAGGAGACATATAATATGATTAATATAGCAATTGACGGCCCTGCAGGCGCAGGTAAAAGCTCCGTTGCAAAGCTTGCCGCAAAGGAACTGGGCTTTATTTATATTGATACGGGAGCCCTCTACCGCTCAATAGGTGTTGCAGTCTTAAGAAAAGGACTTAAGACAGACTGTAAAGAGGATGTTATTTCCGTACTTCCCGAAGTGGAGCTGTCGCTTACCTTTGTTGAGGGTGAGCAGAGAGTAATTCTTTGCGGTGAGGATGTCAGCCGTGATATCCGTCTTCCCGAGGCCTCAATGGCGGCTTCAAATGTATCTGCAATTCCCGAGGTGCGTGCTTTTCTTTTTGAAATGCAGAAGAAATTCGCAAGAGAAAACAACTGCCTTATGGACGGCAGAGACATCGGTACCGTAATTCTCCCCGATGCCCAGGTTAAAATTTTCCTTACCGCATCCCCCGAGGTGCGTGCAGACAGAAGATATAAGGAGCTTATAGAGAAGGGTACTCCCAAGGATTATAACGAGCTTTTAGAGGAAATAAAGCTCAGAGACTTCAATGATTCCAACCGTGCGGTGGCTCCCTTAAAGCCTGCAGAGGATGCATATATTCTCGATTCTTCGGATATGACCCGTGAAGAGGTTGTTGAAAAAGTCGTATCACTTGCAAAGGAAGTTATGTAAATGAAAATAAACTTAGCAGAGTCCGCAGGCTTCTGCTTCGGTGTGGCAAGAGCAGTAAAGCAGGCGGAGGACTATATAAATGACGGAGTGAATGCCTGTACCCTGGGTCCCCTTATTCACAACCCCCTTTTTGTGAAATCTCTTGAGGACAAGGGTGTGTATGTTGCTGACGGAATTCCCGATGTTAAAGACGGCTACACTCTCATTATCCGTACCCACGGAATAACAAAAGAGCTTTTTTCGGAGATAGAAAAAAGCGGTATTAAATATTTTGATGCCACCTGCCCATTCGTAAAGAAAATTCACAGAATTGTGGAAAAGGAAAGTGAAGAGGGGAATATAATTTTAATTGCAGGTGACCCCAAGCACCCCGAGGTGAAGGGCATCAGAAGCTATTGTGAAACCGAAAGCTTTGTTTTTTCAAGTGCTGAAGAGCTGGAATCAATTAAGAAAAATAATCATTTTTCGGAATCTGATGCATTTTCTTTGGTATCTCAGACAACTTTTGATGCGAAAGAATTCAAAAAATGTGAAAAAATTGCAAAAACACTCTTCACAAACTTAAAAATATTTGATACAATATGCGGTGCTACGCATACACGTCAGTCGGAAGCGGCGCTCATCGCCGCCAGGGTTGACGCTATGGTGGTGGTGGGTGATCCCAAAAGCGCCAACACAAAGCATCTGACAGAGATTTGCCGTAATCATTGCTCCCGCGTGTTCCAGATTGAGCGTGCGGACGAGCTGCCCAGGACAGAGCTGTCGGACTGCCGCGTGGTTGGTTTGACGGCGGGAGCCTCCACACCAGCGAGCATTATTAAGGAGGTTAACAAGACGATGAGTGAAGAAAAGATCCTGGGCGAAGGCATGGAAAATTTTGCCGAAATGTTTGAACAGTATACCAATACTTTAAATACTGTTGATAAGGTTACCGGTGTTGTTACCGGTATCACCCCCACCGAAGTCCATGTGGACCTGGGCTGCAAGCAGGCCGGTTACATTCCCATGGACCAGCTGACCGATGACCCCAGCGCTAAGGCTG
>JAZRTO010000071.1:0-8582 GCA_045652065.1 Acutalibacteraceae bacterium | reverse complement strand
CCCTTGTAGACTACGAGGTTGATAGGCTGCGTATGTAAGTACAGTGATGTATTCAGTTAAGCAGTACTAATAGGTCGAGGGCTTGACCTCTTTACTTGGTTCTTCTCACATTACATTGTTCAGTTTTGAGGGTGTGTTTCTTATCCCTGTACGCACCTTTAGCTCAGCTGGTAGAGCACCTGACTCTTAATCAGGGTGTCCAGGGTTCGAGTCCCTGAAGGTGTACCATTTTATATGGCCCGTTGGTCAAGTGGCCTAAGACTCCGGCCTCTCACGCCGGCAACATGGGTTCGAATCCCGTACGGGTCACCACCAAAGTTCTTTAGCGGAAACGCTTAAGATATATATTGTATGTGTTAACAGCACATCATAGTCGGTGTCTATAACATTGAGGTCCCACCCGTTCCCATCCCGAACACGGTAGTTAAGCTCAATCGTGCCGAAAATACTTGGCGGGTAGCTGCCTGGGAAGATAGGTCGTCGCGGACATTTTTTTCATTGGGGAATACCCCGGTGATTTGCCTTAATAGCTCAGTCGGTAGAGCACGCGGCTGTTAACCGCGGTGTCACAGGTTCGAGTCCTGTTTGAGGCGCCAAGAATAAAGGATACTCTTTTGAGTATCCTTTATTTTTTTCTTGTCACCTCTTACAGCCTCTCACCTGTTCCACCGGGAGTGAGCCGCCACGTATGCGGCTGTTAACTGGCTCAGCTGCCGCCGCTTCCTGCGGAAGAAAAAGGCGGTAGCTGAGTAGGAAGAAACACAGAGCCTTGTGACCGCTCCAAGGGAAGCAAGGCGACAATGTTTCTGATCGGTCACAGGTTGAGTCCGTTCCCCTCTGTTCAAACTTGTATTTTATACGTATCGCTTCGCAATACAGGCACAACATCCGTTGTGTCGGTGCCGTGCTCCGCACGATTATATTAAATATTGCTTGCAGAATACATCTGACCATCCATTTTGGATAGATTTTTATTTTTCTTGTCACCTCTTACAGCCTCTTACCAGTTCCACCGGGATGAACCGTCCGTATGCGGCTGATGACTTCCCACCTACCCAGAGTCCAGTTTTTATGCAATCCGAAAGGCTGGTTTGTTATCGCCTAGAGTCATATGTAATCTGCTAAGCTGTACGACATCACTTCAGGAGTATTTATCCTCGGATGATTACATGTATTTATGAAAAGAAATGAGTGCATACACAACTTCGACGGGATCACATTTGTTTTAAACGGATTGCATACAAGGCACGCGCCTTGGTTTGCGCAGTTGAATTTGCTAAGTTATTATGATATATTATTCTCATGAGGTGATTATGTGGATTTCTTTTTTGAAATATTGATTGAAATTATATTGACGCCGATAATAGAAGGATATGCATTTGCAATGATGCTTTTTAAAGATAAAAATAAAAAAATCAATAAAGACAAAATGCAAATTTTTGTTGTTTTTGAATGTATCGTTTTGTTGGTTTCGTTTTTTATTGGAGGCATAATGCTGCTAGAAACGAGTGGAGAAAGTTTATTGGGAAAAATATTTATATTTTCCTCTCTCGGAATTTCTGTTTTTCAAATTATTGTTGGTTGCGTTCTTAAGAAAATAATAAAAGATAGACAATATTGATTTTTACAGTGGTATTATTCCGACCTGTAAAGACAAAAAATACAGATACTCTTCGGAGTATCTGTATTTTTTTATGTCTGAACTTGTGCTTCGAACCTATGCAACCTTGAGGTAACCGCCCGTATACGGTTGCTACCGGAGAAAGGGCTTAATTTCAAAGGCTTAAATATTTTTTAACATATTAATATGTGTATTGAATAATAATGCAATATGTGATAAGATTTTATTGTAATAATGAATAGGAGGATATAGTATGAAAAGAGCTTTGTTTATAGTATTAGTTATATTTTCATTGATATCAATGGTTTCTTGTGGTCAAAACAGGACAGAGCAAGAGAGCATATCAGGTGTCTGGGAAGCTGAATCAGAACTGTCAGTTCTCGGTGTTGCATTGCCCGATGCTGATGAGAAGCAGACTGTTGATATGAAATATCGCTTTGAGTTTAATGATGACTTAACCGGTGAAAGTCACATTATCGTAGATGAAAAATATACAGAGTTCGTTCCTGATACTAATTCCAGTTTTACATATGTATACGATGGCGAAAAGCTTGAACTTACACACGAAAACGGGACAAAACAAGTTTTTTCCGTATCATTTTCCGGTGAAAAATTAATTTTGGACGGAAGAGCACACATTGAATTGGTACGCATAAAGTAACAGATTCATATCGTAATTTTCCTGAATATAAATATACGGATGTTATTTTATATTTTTGATGTAAGCAATTTGCAGGTGATGAAATGAAAAGAATAATTGCTGCAATATCAGTTTTTATTTTAGCTATATCTTTTACCGCATGCGGTTCAGGTAATAATAAAGACACAGACAAAAGTTTATTGAAAACAGGAGATAATATGCTTTTATTGGAATTTCTCAAGGAAAATATATCGGTTAATAATACGGTAGATGAAATTATTGATATTTTCAAGGAAATGTGTAAAACACCTGTTGAAGAGGATGAACTGTTGTTTGAGTACGGAGTATATTCTTTTACGGGAGAGGATTTGTTTTACGTTGATCTCGTAAGACAATATCCCGACGGAGAGGACGAATATTATCAGCTTCGCGTAAGTCTGCAGTTTGCTCCTGATGAAGAAAACCGTCAGCTTGAGGATTTTTTCTGGGGAGATGCAGAAGGCGGCGAATTTTTTGATGATATCCGTAATTCTCCTGCTTATGAATATGCAAAAAATCATAAGTTTAAGAATATAGATATCAGAATAGACCAAACCTGATAAACTCAATAAAGTATTTACACAGTACCTATACAAGTAAACTTGTGATGGTGCCGTATTTTGCACGATTATAAAAAAACTATCCTTTTCGGATGGTTTTTTTGTTTTTCTTGGCACCTCACACTTTGTGTTACTGTGAGACGGATGAAACACAGTGCAGTGCCGCTGATTCAATGTGAGAAATACACAGAGAATAACTGACAAGCTTGCCGGTAGCTTATGGCTACAGTGAAGTGCTATGGAAGTTCCCGGAAGTAACAGAATTCTTACAACCGATTTTTACGGCAACAATAAAGTAGAATACTTAGAGTTTTTGAGTGGACGGTTTTTTGAATATACAGACTTCTCGATAATTGAAGCTTAGTTAACGAAATTTAAGATAAGGCGCAGGAGCTAATAGCGCAGAAGTATATCGTAACTATTGTTTTCGGCTTTAAATTTATGTTATAATTAAACTACAAATGAGAATTAAATAACTTCTTAAATACATTTTTAAGGATCCCAATGATAAGGAGCAGATTATGACAACGAAGCTTGAATTACATACTGATGTTTTAGTTCTCGGAAGTGGACCTTCGGGATTTGCGGCGGCATATACAGCCGCTAAAAACGGCGCCGATGTTGTTCTTGTTGAGCAAAACGGCGATGTTGGCGGTATTTCTACATCGGGACTTATGAGCCATTGGACAGGAAGCTGTGGCAGTCCGTTATTTAATGAGATATTAAGGCGAAGTGCCGAAAAAAACGAGGGCGAATTTAAAAATAAAATAACCAATATAATTGATCCTGAAAAGCTTAAAACGCTTTACCTGGAAATGCTTGATGAGGTTGGGTGCCGTCTTATGCTGTATACCTTTGCAGAGGATGTAATTTGTGACGGTGACAAAATACTCGGTGCATCCGTTATCAGTAAATCGGGAAAAACAGATATTTATGCCAAAATCACCATAGATGCTACCGGTGACGGTGATATTGCTGCTCGAGCAGGTGCAGAATTCATTCTTGGTCGTGAAAATGATAATAAAATGCAGCCGGCAACCCTTATGTTTAAGGTCGGTGGTGTGGATTACAGCCGGGCTGTATTTTTAGGTTCCTTTGAATCTACTTATGAAACACCCAATGGTGAGCTGCAGGCGCTTGCAAAGCAGCATATTCCATATCCTGCAGGACACATTCTGACATACAAAACCACATTGCCCGGAATCGTTACCTGTAATATGACAAATGCCATTGAAATTGATGGCACTTGTGCTGAAGATTTAACTAAAGCAACCCTTGTGTGCCGCAGACAGATGGACGATATCGTTAAATATTTAAGATCGTTTGTGCCCGGATATGAAAATTGTTTTATTATCAGCTCTGCTTCGTTAATCGGTATCCGTGAAACAAGGCATTTTAAAGGTAAATATACCTTAACCGAGCAGGATATTCTCGAAGCTAAGGTATTTGACGATTATGTTGTTAAAGATGCTTACTTTAACTTTGATGTTCATAACATTTCGGGTTCGGGCTTGGATAAAACCGGTGTACAAAAGCATTTTTCTCAGCAAAAGGGATACACAATTCCTTACCGTTGCCTTCTTCCCCGAATCAAAGAAAATCTTTTGCTTTGCGGCAGAAACATTTCAGGGACGCATATGGCACATTCAAATTTCAGAGCTATGCCTATTTGTCTTGGAATCGGTGAAGCTGCGGGTGCGGCTGCTTCTGTTTCAGCTTTGCAAAACCTCAATCTGAATGATGTTGGGGCAAAACAAATCAGAGAAATTATAGGAATATAAATATAGTTATTCCGTTTTGTAAACACAAATAAAGAAGCCATCCTTTTCGGATGGTTTTTTTTGATATCCGAAAATACAGTTTATTGCATATCAAAAATTAATATGATATAATAATTCCGAAAAGAAATAATTAATTTCAGGAGAAGATGAACTATGAAATACCGTGAGGATAAGTACGGAAATCGGCTCTCAGTTTTAGGCTTCGGCTGTATGCGCTTTAAGAAGAAAATGGGCAGAATCAATATGGAGGATGCCGAGCGCCAGGTTATGACCGCCTACAATAATGGTGTGAATTATTTTGATACAGCATTTATATATCCCGGAAGCGAATCTGCAATAGGTGAAATTTTCGAGAAGAATAACATCCGCGATAAGGTTTATATTGCAACAAAGCTTCCGCCTCAGCTTATGAGAAGTATTGATATTCTTGATAAGCTTCTTGGAGAACAGTTAAAGAGACTTCGTACAGACCATATTGATTACTTTCTTTTTCATATGATGGCTGACATTAAGGTATGGGAAAGACTGAAGAGCTTGGGTATCGAAAAGTGGATTGAAGAGAAAAGGGAAAGCGGTACAATCCGTCAGTTCGGCTTTTCATATCACGGAAATTCGGATATGTTCTGTAAAATACTTGATGCATATGACTGGGATATGTGTCTTATACAGTACAATTATATGGACGAACATACCCAGGCAGGGCGTAAGGGACTGAACCGCGCATATGAAAAGGGTATTCCTGTTATGATTATGGAGCCTTTACGCGGAGGAAGACTTGTGAATAATCTCCCTCAGGAGGCAAAGGAAATTTTTGAAAAGCATCCCGTTCAGCATACCCCTGCACAGTGGGCTTTTCGCTGGCTTTGGAATCAGCCTGAGGTTACTGTTGTGCTTTCGGGCATGAATTCCGATGAAATGGTAAAGGATAACATTAAAACTGCCACGGAAACCGAAATCGGAGAGTTGACTTCAGGTGACGAAGCAATGTTGAAAAAAGTGGTTCGCGCCATCAATGCAAAGATGAAGGTTCCGTGTACCGGCTGCGGTTACTGTATGCCCTGTCCGCAGGAGGTCAATATCAGCGGTACATTTTCAGCATATAACCGTAAATTTTCTGACAATAGCCTCTCAGGACTTAAAGAATATGTGAAGTCCACAACATCCAAAGAATATGCACCTGCATCAAAGTGCATAGAATGCGGAAAATGCGAAAAGCACTGTCCCCAGAGCATTGAAATAAGAAAACAGCTGAAGGAAGCTGAAAAAGAGCTTGAAACTCCCGTATACAATGCTGTCAGCAGTATTGTAACGGCATTCAGAAGAAAAAAATAAAATCTAAGGTGTAATATGGTCGGAATTTTAGATGTCGGAGGCGGAATGCGAGGCGCATATACAAGCGGAATATATGACTATCTGCTTGATAAATCCATAGATATTGAATACTGTCTCGGTGTGTCTGCAGGCAGTGCAAATCTCATAACCTATGTTGCAGGGCAAAGGGGCAGGCTCAAGAGATTTTATTTTGAGTATGCTTTTGAAAAAGAGTATATGAGTGTTGGTAATCTCCTGAAAAAGGGTATGTATATTGACCTTGACTATATATATTCGGGAATTACAAACCGTTCGGGGAAGGATCCCCTTGATTTTGATGCGGTTATGAAGTCGGAAAAAACATTTATTGCCGTGACGACGCAGGCACATAGCGGGGAACCGAGATATTTTTCAAAAAATGACATCGGGTTTGATGAATTTACACTTCTTAAGGCAAGCTGTGCAATTCCTGTTGTTACCCGTCAGCCCATATTTTTCAAGGGAGAATACCACTTTGACGGGGGAGTTTCGGATCCTGTTCCTTATGAAAAAGCTTTTCAGGACGGCTGTGACAAGCTGATTATCTGCCTGACACTGCCTCTTGATTATAAAAAATCAGCAATGCCTCCGGAGCTTGTAAGCCCCCTTCTTAAAAAGTACCCCGAAATTGCAAAAAAAGTTATTTCATCACATACGGATTATGAAAATAGAGTAAGGGAAATTATTGAGTTGGAAAAGCAGGGTAAGGTGCTTATCTTAAGTCCATCGGACTGCTTCGGCATAAAAACTGCAACAAGGAACAGAGAAGGGCTTCAGCGGCTTTATGATGCGGGCTATAGTGATGCAAGAAAAATTGAAGATTTTCTTGCAAAAAAATGAGAGAAAAGGAGATGTAAAAAGGTAAGCTTTTACATCTTCTCTTTTTTTTTATGGAAATTTTAATGTTTTTATGTTATATTAAATTAATAAATCTAAAGGGGTGTCATATTTTGGCAAACAGAAAAAATAAAAAAGCTGTTAGGATATTACTTATTGTAATGTCAGCAATAATTGTCATTTCGGGAATTGTTGCCGGTGCAAACTATCTTGCACTTAAAAATCTTATTGAAAAGGGTTCATCATATGAGGCAGTTGAGTATGATGATCCGGTAGTTCTTGTGAAGGATGAAAACGGTAAAGAGTATTTTGTATCCGACAGAGATTTTAAGGTAATGCATCTGACGGATATTCACATCGGCGGCGGTTTTCTTTCAAAGACAGTTGACGAAAAGGCGCTTAATGCCGTAGCAACTATGATTACAAAGGAAAAGCCCGACCTTGTTATTGCAACAGGTGACATTGCTTTCCCTGTTCCCTTTATGGCGGGAACTTTTAATAACTATAGCGGAGCTGCTGCTTTCGCTAATCTTATGGAAAATCTTGGTGTTTACTGGGATGTTACCTTCGGTAATCACGATGCGGAGGCTTATTCATACTTTAACAGAGAAAAAATTTCGGGATTTTATGAAAATGAAGAATATAAGCACTGCTTGTACTCTGCAGGCCCTGAGGATGTTGACGGCTTCGGAAATCACGTGATTGAGGTTAAAAATTCTGATGGCATCATCACTCAGGCTATGGTGCTTATTGATTCTCAGGCTTATGTTAAGAATGATATAATTACAAGTATTCTCGGAAAGTATGACAACATTCACCCTAATCAGGTAGAGTGGTATGAAGCTGAAATCAAGAGAATGAACGAGGAAAATGCCGATGCAATAAAGAAAATTCAGGGAGACAAAAACGGAGGTCTTTACAAGAATTTCGGTACCGTAAAAACCCTTGCATTCTTCCACATTCCTTTGGTGGAAATGGCAGATGCCTGGTATTCATTCGAGGAAAACGAATTTAAGGATACCAATGATTTTAAATTTATTGACGGTATTCTCGGAGAATCGGGAAGAAGAATTTACTGTGGTCTGGGTGAAGACGATATGTTCGAAAAAATGCTTGAGCTGGGCTCTACAAAGGCAATGTTCAACGGCCACGACCACTTTAACAGTATGACTTTTGACTACAAGGGTATTCTTTTCAGCTACGGCTACAGTATTGACTATCTGGCTTACAAGGATATAGATAAGCAGGGCTCTCAGAGAGGCTGTACTATGATTACCTGCAAGCCTGACGGTACATTTACCATAGAGAAGAATAACTATTATTCCGACAGATATGTTCTTGAGGGCTTTACCCGTGAAGATGTTACAATGCAGTTTGAGGGTGCAACATATCAGGTTACAGTTGAATAATCAGAACATATATAAAAAGAACCGTCCTTTGGGGGACGGTTCTTTGAATTCTACATTCTGTTGAATATAATCTTTTTTGCGGTTATTGTATAAGGAAAATATCTTTCCTATAATTGTATTATAAATTCACGGGAGGTATATTATGAATCTGACACTTGGTGCAAATATAAAAAGAATCCGTCTTGAACGAAATCTTACTCAGGAGGAAATGGCTACCCATTTGGGTGTTTCCTTTCAGTCAATAAGTAAATGGGAAAGGGGAGAAGGGTATCCCGATATAGAAATGCTCCCGTCACTTTCAAATTATCTCGGAATCACTGTAAGTCGGAGGCCAAGCGGTCTTAG
>JAZRTO010000070.1:0-60144 GCA_045652065.1 Acutalibacteraceae bacterium | reverse complement strand
ATATTACTGTATCCGCTCACCTGTCCGTCAGAGGACACTGCACGCACCTTGTAGTAATATTTTCCTGCCTTCGGTGAGTTCTCATAAGAAAGCTTTGTTGTTGTGGTAAGCTTCGTGTATGTTCCGTTTTTGCTTGTTGAACACCATACCTCATATTTCACAGCACCCGAAACACTTTTCCAGGAAACAACAGCCGTCTTATTGCTGTTCAGCTTTACCTTGATTTCAGGAGCCTCCGGTATAATAACAACACCATTCTCCAAAGTACACGCAACAATTTCACCGGCAACCGTTTTTACGGCATTGCCCCCACTGTCCTTTTCAAGCACAGCAAGCACTTTATAGAAATAAACATTACCGGTTTTAACAGATCCGTTTGTAAACTTTACACCTGAGGAGGTATAAATCCTGGTAAACTTTTCTGTATTACCGGTTGATCTCCAGACCTGATACTCCACAGCATCCTTAACTGTTGTCCAGTTCACTACAATAGCACTTCCGGTAGATTCAAGAGTTACAATCGGCACATCACTTACAGGCGGATTACAGACGGAACAAGAGGATACCCTTGCATTCCAGCCAAGATAATATTTTGCATTGCAGGAGCATTTTGCATACATTTTATGGGGATGGGAAGATTCATAAAGATCTGATGTAAAATTATGAGTATGAGAATATGCTTCTCTGTTCATTGCAACCGCAAAGAGCTGAAAGCACTCGCTGTGTTCCTTTTTATCTTCACCTGTATGTGTAAAGTTACCGAGCGCGCTCACCTTATTCCAGCCGGGATTATGTCCGTATGTGTACATATACCCATTTGCATCATAACCTCCGACAATGACAGTGTGAACAGATTCACTACACTTTTCACAATAAAAGAACAGAATATCACCCGCCTGAATACCTGAATTTTCAGATTTCAGAGCATGCACACCATCTGCTGAAATTTTCAGAGAGTATTCAATACCGAGTCCGGTATCTGTAATAGCATCCTTTACGGGATCCACATCGCCTGCAAGAATTTCCACTCCGCCTGCCTTAAGACAAGCCTTTACAAACTGATCGCATACACCAACCTCATCATCCCAATGAGCTGCAGCATATGATACGGCAGCATCTCCGTCATATGCGGCTCCGAAGTCTGCAGCAGAAGCTGTCACCGCGGCAGCTGCAAACAACAGCAAGACAGCAACTGACAGAAAGAATTTGCGAAAGATATGTTTATAATTACTCAAAAAAACTCCTCCTTCCGAAGTAAAAAGTTTTTATATGTAGAATTTCTATATCAATATGATATCATATTTAACCTTATTTTTCAAGAAATTTTCTGTTTTTCAGACACACAAAAGCGAGCCGTTGCTTTAATGCGCACTTTGCTGCTCGCCGTTACATACTTTCATAAAGCAATTTTCACATTTTTCTACTAAGGCAATTCTCACATACAGGCAGTCTTATAAAAAAAGGTTGAACTACTCAACAGAATATGATAGAATGATATTCAAATGTACAAGAAAAGGAGCATCCTTGATGCTGAAAAGATTTTTTTCGGATGTTAAGAAGTATTTTCCTTACTCCGTTGTTTCCGCGAAATCGAAGCTGAAGGCAGAGGTGGCAAATTCTTATCTGAATTGGCTTTGGTGGATTCTTGATCCGCTTTGCTTCATGCTGATCTATACTGTTATTTTCGGATATATTTTCAATTCAAAGGAGCAGTATTTTCCTGTTTTCATTTTTGTAGGCATATCCATGTGGGACTTTCTCAATAAGACCCTTCTTGCCAGTGTAAAAATCGTAAATCTAAACAAGGCAATTATCACCCGCGTGTATCTGCCGAAGTACGTGCTGATTCTGACGAAAATCTGGATCAACGGCTTCAAAATGATGATATCCTTCGGCGTGGTGGCTGTGATGATGCTGGCATTCCGGATCCAGCTGTCCTGGAATGTATTGTTCTTCATACCGATTCTGCTGTGTCTGGTACTGTTCACCTTTGGCTGTGCTTGTTTTTTAATGCATTACGGCGTATATGTGGAGGATCTGAGCAATGTCCTAAATGTAGGCTTGAGATTCCTGTTCTATGCAACAGGCATTTTCTACAATGTTTCCTCCCGTATTCCCACTTACGGTGATCTGCTCAACAAGGTAAATCCCGTTGCCTTCCTTATAAGCGCTATGCGTCAGAGTCTGATTTACGGAGAAACTCCCGACCTTATTATTCTGGGTGCCTGGTTTGCTTTCAGCGTGATTCTTGCCCTTGCAGGTATCCGTAAGATTTATAAAGAAGAAAACAGTTACGCAAAAACGATTTAAGAGAAGGAAAAATCCATGAGCGAATATGCAATTGAGGTAAAAAACCTCTGTATCTCATATAAGGGACTGAAATCCTATTCTATCAAAAAAAGCTTTCTTCTCGGAAAGAAAAGCAAGCATACCACATTTGATGCACTGAAGGATATAACATTCTCTCTTGAAAAAGGCGAAATACTTGGTCTTGTCGGCAAAAACGGCAGCGGCAAAAGCACTCTGCTGAAGGCTATTGCAGGTATTTTCACTCCTGATTCGGGAGAAGTGGATCTGCACGGAAACACAATTTCCCTTCTTGCAATCGGTGTAGGCTTCCAGAAAGAGCTGTCAGGAAGAGATAATATTATGCTGTCCGGTCTTCTTCTTGGCTTTACAAAAGAAGAAATTCTCAAGAAAACCGACGATATCATTGCCTTTTCCGAATTAGGTGAATTCATTGATAAGCCCGTAAGAACTTATTCCAGCGGTATGCATTCCAAGCTTTCATTTGCAATCACGGCAGTTCTGGAAACAGATATCATACTGATAGACGAGGTTCTGAGTGTCGGTGACAGCAAATTCAAAAGAAAAAGCTATGCTAAAATGAAGGAGCTTATCGGCCAGAAAAACCGCACGGTTGTTATTGTGTCCCATGACAGAAAGGCTATTGCAGAGCTGTGTGATAAGGTGCTCTGGATAAATGACGGTCAGCTGATACAGTTCGGTGCAACAGCTGAGGTCCTTAAGGCATATGATGCATTTATGGCATAAGCATAAAACTGTATAATATAAACCTCCTGTTCCCTTTTCCGGGCTCAGGAGGCTTTTTGTTTCTGATTATAAGCACGCAATCATCATTTCAAAGTAAAAATATGGGATATGCAACCCGGCATATCCCATAAAATTATTATTCCTGATTATTCTTCTGTTCCATCAGTTCGGAGATATCGAGCAGCTCACCAAGCTTGAAATCCCATGACTTAGGTTCAAAACGAAGG
This sequence comes from Acutalibacteraceae bacterium, assembly GCA_045652065.1. Classification (GTDB taxonomy): domain Bacteria; phylum Bacillota; class Clostridia; order Oscillospirales; family Acutalibacteraceae; genus RUG806. Next base: position 56,863 of record JAZRTO010000070.1, on the reverse strand, counting down.
AACATACCGGGGGTGAAGGTCATTTCACCTACATAAATCTTTCCGTCCTGATTATAGAAGTCTATACGTACGAAGGGGAACTCCGCACAAAGAGTTTCTGCCATTTCAAACATCTTATCCAGATTCTCAGGCTTCTCGGGAGCAGTTGAAGAGAACTTACCTGCACGACGTACGGGTAATACATTCCAGTCTCTGTCAACAAATGTACGGGACTGAGATTTAGATCCGCGCTCCTTAACGATCATAGCAAACTTAACCTTACCGTTACAGCAGTAGAACTTGTAGTCGTCAAGATATTTGTAATCACCAATCTCAAGGAACTCCTCAATAACAATAAGGGGCTTCTCGGGTTTTTCATCTGTGATACACATATTGTTGTAGTAATATGAGGACCAGGGATACAACCATGTGGAAATTACAGCCTTAAGCTTGTCCACATTAAGCTTTTTCTTGTCCTGAACAATGATTACCTCGTTAGCACCCCATCCTTCATTAGCCTTGATTACAAAGCGGTTGGGAAGCTTGGAGAAATCAATGTCATTAACGTTATCGTAAGTACCGATTAACGGAACAACATATTCGTAGCCGACACGTGATCCGATCCACTCTTTTGCACGGGCTTTATCTGATGCAACCTTGTGATGAGGATTCTTATAGTTCAGAGCAAGCCAGAGGAGCTTTTCGTTATAGCTCTGGGGATTGTCAAGATTGGGGAAATACTTCAGCTGCTTATATGCCTTCTGCTCGCAGTAGTGCTTCTTCATATCAAGAGTGATCTTATCCTCCATCATGTAAGCCATTCTGGGGGAAAGAACCTCAAACTTAGGATCGGGAAGAGGAGCATACTGAGAGGGACGCTTACGTCTGAGACGACGGTAACGCACCTGAAGTCCGTCAATACCTACATAACGGTAGCCCTTGTGGCTACGGTAGGTAACGGGGAAGCTGATAACATTACAAAGAGTAATAAAATGCTGCTTGTTCTCCTCGTCGTGACGGATAAGCTTTCTGCGGATAGGACTGAGGCGTTTCTTGAGATTGAACTTAAGATTTGCCTTTGCAACCTTGAGGGGATACAGAGGACCGTTCTTATCGGTAATCATCTTTTCGGGAAGCTTATACCATGAACCGACTGTATAATCCCATTCAACGGGATCGAAGGGAAGAATACCGCCACCGGGATAGAAGGTCATTTCACCAAGTGAAATTCTGTCGCCCATCTCATAGAAGTCTACACGTACAAAGGGGAAGGGCTTAGCTAACTTTTCAGCAAGAGAAATCATCTCCTCAAAATGCTTGGGCTTTTCGGGAAGAGGATCAGCGTGCTGTCTGCCGCCGTAGCTGAAGGGAAGCAGATTGAAATCACGATCAAAGAAATCGTGAGTAAGCTGATTGATGCCGTAACGGTCGGTTGCAATGAACATCATCTTCATTTCGCCGCCGAACATAAAGAACTTATAGTCATAAACCTGACCGTTGGTCTGCTCAAGATATTCTTCAGCATAAATAACAGGCTTCATATGCTTGAAGCCCCAGTTAAAGAACTGGTAGTATGCATTTCTGTCAGGTCTTGTCCAGAGCTTGAGCTTACGGATGGTTTCGGGAATATCCAGCTTCGACTTATCGTGGCAGATAATATTATATCCGCTGGACCAGTTTACCTTAAGTGCGAACTGATCGGGAAGAGCATCAAAATCAATATCCTCGGGACGCTCCCACTGACCGATAGTTTTTACTGTGTACTGCTCACCGATAGTCTCGGTAACATATTCCTTTACAGCGAACTTATCGCAGCACTTTGTAATCAGAGGATTCTGATAATAAAGCTTACTCCACATAACCTTTTCATTGAAAGTCTGAGGATTATCAAAGTTCAGCTCATAACCTACACGCTTACGGAAATTCTCACAGAGAATCTCTTTCTTCTTCTTCTCTGTCAAGCGGATACCCATATTATAATGGATTTTCTTTACATCGCGGCTTCCTTTGTAATTGTACGCCATATCTTTTAACCTCTCTTTTCAGGAATTGTAATATATTCTCCCAATCGGTAATCCCACTCTATCGGATCGAAGCGGAGTATTCCTCCACCGGGATAGAATGTCATCTCACCGACATAAAATGTATCATCGGTTTCGTAAAAATCAACACGGACAAAGGGGAATGGCTTTGACAGCAGCTTTGCACTGCGGATCATTTCATCATAGAATCGGGGTTTTTCCAATGGCAATTCGGAGTGTCCCCTGTTACCGTAGTCAAACTCCAATTTATTGAAGTCCATATCAAAAAAATCGTGAGTTAATCCGTGTTTTCCTTCTTTTTCAAAGCGATCCGTAGCAATAAACCAGAATTTCGGTTCGCCGTAGCAACAGAAAAACTTGTAATCATAAAGCTGTCCCTGCAGCTGCTCCATATACTTTTCTGCATAAACCACCGGCTTCATATTTTTATAGCCCCAGTTAAATGCATGGAAATAACTGTTACGTTCCGGCTTCATCCACTCTGCTACCTGTTTACGCATCCAGTCGGTATCCATAACAGAATGGTCATGCACAATTATATTAAATCCGCTGGACCAGTTCACCTTAAGGGCATATTTGTCCGGAAGTATTGAAAAATCTATATCTTCAGCACGATCCCAGCTGGCAATAGTAGGAACAACATGTCCGGGACCGAGCACTTCGTTTACATATTCTTTTACTGCAAATTTATCGCAGCATTTTGTTATCAAAGGATCATGATAGTTAAGCTTGAGCCAGAAAATCTTCTCGTTCATGGTGCGGGGATTTTCCAGATTAAGCTCATAACCTTGTTTTTCGCGAAAAATATTACGAGCTGTCTCTTCAATCTTCTTTTCATCCATATTGTTTTTAGCCAGATAGTTTGAATAGCTCTGGGTAATAAACATCTTTTTTTGATTTTCAAAACGGAAAGTCAGTCCGAATATCTTGTAATACTTTTTTCCGTCCTTCAGATATGTAGAGAAAGGAATTTTGATGCCGCATATATGAAAAGTCTTAGCGGTTCCTTCTGTTTTAACCTCGTAAGGAATCCTTATCGGCCCGCATTTTAAATACTGCATATTTTATTCCTCCACAACATGACACAGAAACTGATCCAAAGCATAGATATACCATTTCTGGTCACCTGTCATTTCGTCAATATGGTCTTTTTTTAATGCCGGAGATTCGGGTCCGTTCCAATCAGCAAGCCACTGTGTCATAGGTCTGGGCAAGGGTGTCTTTGCAGGAACGGGCATATCCGGGTACAGCTTCCTGTATAATTCACGGATGATATATTTTCCTTCACCGCTGCGAATACGGTTCATATCCAGCGGAGTACCCAGTATCGAGCTTGCATATGGTGAGAAAAATCCGATATCACCAAGAATACAGGCATTATTATAAAACCCGAGGGACACATCATATTCAAAAGCATTCAGGAAGCCGAAAACATCCACATTGCCGTCAGGCTGTACATGGGGCAGAATAGGCTCCTGAATAATCATAGGATTGTAAAGCACCTTTGTCACATCCACAAAAGAAAAGCGTTTTGTAAATTCTTTCAGATTCCAGTCCCTGGAGAGTAAATTACTGTGACCGCCGTAAATAATATCCGCAGTCTCACCGAAAATCAGCGTACGGATGCCATCCTTCTTTGCCTGAAGGGCAGCTTTATAAATCTGAACCTCAATGGAATGAATCGGGCATCCCTTTCTCTTCATAAGGGGAAGGGCATATGCTTCGTAATCACTCCAATTTATATCAATCACGGTATGCTTCAGCTTATTTCTTTCTGCATACAGCCTCGCAGCAGCAGTTTCGTCAATCCCCGAATCAGCCCGGCAGTGCAGAGTGTAGCACCTGGTACCTTCGGGAAGATATGTAGCAAGAATCGCAGAATCCATACCGCTGCTGAGCATCAGTGCAACAGGACCGCTACGCAGAATACCTTCAATCTCACTACGCAGATGCCTATCCAGCTCCTCAGAGGAATGAATGGGCTTACGAGGATTATTATTATGATAGAACCAGGGCTGTGTGCCATCGGAAAAACGACGCTCCTGATCCACAATAGTCCGGTACATAAGATAGGAATTCATACAGAAATTCAGATCAGTCCGCATTTTCTTCTCCGTTTCTCAGGTGCTTCAGTGCCTTGGAAATCTGGGTAGATGAGATATTCTTTGTGTACGGGAAATACACTATGTCAATACCTGCTTCCTTAAACTGACGCTCGTACTCCTGCCACTTATCGCTCTTGTACCAGTCATCACCTACAAACATCACGTCTGCATTGAGCTTTTTGCACATTGCAAGCTTGTCCATATCATACTGTGCAACAACTGCATCCACACAGCGAAGACTACGGATAATTTCAATGCGATCACTAAAGGGAATTACGGGAGATTTTCCTTTGTAGGTCACCAACTCATCGGTGGTAACACCCACAATCAGCCGGTCACACATCCCCTTTGCATTGCGCAGAAGATTAAGATGACCGATGTGAAACAGGTCAAATACACCTGCTGTATAGCCAATAATCATTAATTCATCTCCTGTGTGTCGAATTCAGCTATGTAAGGAAGATGACCTACACGCTTACTCTCCGGCGGAAGATTGGTATAATTTGTATACTGAGCACTCAGATAGCTGTGATAATCGTTAGGAACGGGCATCATAAAATCCTCAAAGGGAAGATACTGAATGGGATAAAGGATATCCTGTCTTGCCCTGAGCCTTCTGCGGACAATATGAGCAAGCTCCTCACAGGGCTTGTTATTGAACATACGAACACAACGATCAAGAATGCCGTAAATCCATTTTTTCGGAACGGGAAGAAGCAGAGTATGCAGAATTCTGCGGGTAATCTGCTTACACACAATTCCCTTGTAATTATCCTTACTGCGAAGCCTTGAGCTGCATACGGTAGTAAGGGATTTACAAAGATATGCCTGGTAAAAAAATCTGCAAAGCCTGTAATGAAGCTTTTTAACTGTAGGATTATCAGGCACATTATCGAAGGGAAAAATGTCGACAAAAATCCCCTGATGAATATCCAGATCCCTTAAATAGTACTCCACAAACTTTGTGTTGTCCTTACGGATCTTGGCAAAATAAAAGGGAGTCTTTTTCTCGGTAAAAAAGGTCTGCAGAAAATACCCCTGCGGCAGCTCACTGGCTGCATATCGCAGAAATGCCTCATAGTCCTTTCTGGGCATACCGATATCTATATCATCATCCCAGGGAATAAAGCCCTGATGCCGTACGGCACCCAGAGCGGTACCGCCTATGGCGAAATATGTTAAGTTGTGTCTGCGGCAGATAGAGTCGATTTGTTGCATAATCTCACAGATAACTGCCTGCACTTTGCTAATGGTGTCTTGAGTAGTCATAAATCAAAACCTTATACAAACACTTATTCATTTTCTAGAGAATTATAACACGCCACTTAAAAATAAGCAATACCCAAGTTGCTTTTTGGGAGATATTTCGATTTTTTCAAAGAAAAACCGACATTGCCAAAGCAACCGTTAGACATAATCTCAATATTTATCCCGAATAAAAAACGTCGCAGAGGTATAGACATTTTGCATATAATATGTTATTATATAAAAAAATATGTATTCTCGCGCACAAAATTAAGAATAAAAAATAACCATTTCATGCTAGGCATGTAAATGTTTATATAGATAATATGAAAGACGGAGGAAAAAAAGATGCTTTCAAACAATTGGAAGAGAACTCTCTCATTTCTGCTGACATTGATCATGGTGTTCTCCATGATTCCCACACAGGTCTTTGCCGCAGAAATCGGAGAAGATTCCTATGAACATTCTGATCATACCCATGAACAGAATGCTGAAATCAACTCCTCAAACAGCGAAGTCGAAAAGACCGATCCTGAAACTCAGGTCGGTTCCGTCGCCACCGGCAGTCAGCTGTTGCAGCAGCTGCGCAAGATGGCAAAAGACTATATCGAAAAGTTTGAACTGAGCCCGGATATGACGGACACACAGCTTATCAACCGTTACATATCCCTGGACGGAGAAGGTGCCCAGGCTGCCTGGGAGGATTACGAGGCCGCTTATGCACTGGCTCAGGATCTGTCCGCTGAAGAAGCCGAAATCTTTCTGACTGAAGAGAATGTTCAGCTTGCTCAGCGATTTTACACTCAAATCCAGCGGTTATACAATATCATGCCGCTTGCCGATAGTGGAGGCATTGATCCAATTAATGATGTATCCTTTTCGGTTGACGGTGATGCAACATCGCAAGGTAAGGATTCGAATGGTATTTACACTATAACAGTAACAGGATCTGGATCTGGTTGCGACGCAAAACAGGGTGTAGGTAAGGTTAATGCCACAAACAATTCCGATAAGGATATTACCCTTTCCTTCAAATGGACACAGGGCAGCGGTCTTTCTGAGTTTAAGGTAAACGGAGCTATCACCTCTAAGGATTCCGGTAATGCTACAATTACAATTATGGCCGGCAAAACGGTTGAGATTGTTACAGCAACCACTTCCGATGAAGGCACAGAAGCATCCGGTGAGTTTACTTTGTCTGAGTTTGCGGTAAAGGGTACCGTTACATTCGGTGCAGCAACAAACGGCAGCTACACTGTCAACGGTGCAGCCCCCGAAAACAAAACAGATGTCCTCGGCACCAAATACACTCTGGTTGCAGCTCCTGCAGAAGGTTACATTCTCAGAGGCTGGTATGAAGGCAACACTGAAATCAGCACAGCACTGAGTTTTACCTATGTAAACAAGGGTAACACCACCGTAAAGCCTGAATTCGTACCTGCAGTTATAACTGTAGACTTTACAGCACCTAAGGGCAATGGCAGCTACACCGTTAACGGAGAAACAGCTCCGGTTACAAAAAACGAAGCTACCGGTGCAACATATAATCTGGTCGCAGTCCCCGGTACGGCAATGGATGAATTTGTAGGCTGGTATAAAGATGACAGTCTGATCTCAACAGACCAATCACTTACCCTCACAACAGGCAAGGATATCCTGGAGGACTGTACTGTTTATGCTAAATTCATAAGCCTGTCAACTATTGATTTTACTGTAGGCTCTTACAAGGTTTCTGTTACATACGAACCGCTGAAGGGTACCGTAAGCAATACCGGAGAAAATACAGCCCTGACAGCGACTCCCGCAACAGGCTACACCTTCCTTGCATGGACAGATGCTGACGGAAAAATTGTTTCTGCTGAGAATTCCTATACCCCCACAGCGGATATTAGCCTTAATGCAGTGTTTTACGACAAAAATGCGGAAGCATACTTTAAGGTCGGGAATTATCTTTACGATAACCTTAATAAAGCTGCTGCTGCAGGAAACACAATAGTTCTGTATGCTGACGGCACCCTGCCTGCAGGTAACTACACCATTCCCTCAGGCAAAACTCTGCTGATTCCTATGAGCACATCGGAAAGTGTACAGACAACCAAGCCTGCTATCGGTGAAAGAAAAGATGGTGGCTATACTGCACTCAGTGCATATCGTACACTTAACATGGCAAAGGGAGCTAACATCACTGTAGCAGGTGCCATCAGCATTGCAGCTACACAGTATCCCGGCGGTACAGGCGACGTTATGGGCGGTATATTTGGTCCCGTAGGCTTCATCAGAATGGCTGAAGGCAGCAAAATCACCGTCAATGGCGGTGCATTCCTTTATGCCTGGGGCTATATTGTAGGCTCCGGTGAGGTAGAAATCCTCAGCGGCGGTACAGTTTATGAAGCCTTCCAGACAACAGACTGGCGAGGTGGTTCTGCAACCAGTTCAATCGTAGCCAACAATGAACACAAAATATTCCCTATGACTCAGTACTATGTTCAGAATATAGAGGTTCCTATGAATCTGAATGCAGGTGCAGAGGAAAAGGGCTATACCTGTACAACAATCACTATGGCAGGTGTTCAGGGTGCAGAGGTTCCCTTTGTCGGAGAAAACAGCCTTTTCACAATTGAATCCGGCTACCTTATCAAAGACTATGACGAAGCCGCTGACCGTCAGATTTATAAGGTATACGGCGATGTATCTATGAAAAATATCAGAATATCAATGAAGCTGAGCATAATGGGTTCTGTTACCCTGGACTCCAGCGAATATGTACTGCCCATCACAAACAACCTGTCAGTTGAGGTTGTCAGCGGTACTATTGATATCACTCAGGATCTGTGCTTCCTTCCCGGTTCTGAAATTATAGTCCGTGAGGGAGCAGTCTGTAACCTTGCTGACGGCAAGAGCATGTACGTATATGATCTTGATGAATGGGGCGGCTACACAAGTGAAAGAAATCTTCCTTTCATCACCCTTACATATGCTCCCGGAAGACTTAATAGCCGTACTTCGCTTACAGATGCAAAAATACAGATAGACGGTACTGTTAATGCGGATGCCGGATTCCTGTATACAACAAAGAGCGGTGCCATTGTCACAAGCACCGGCACTGGTAAGGTTAACATGAAGCTTGGTACTGCAACCGAAACATACCAGTACACTCAGGTAGGTTCAGATATGACAGCCGTTGCTATCCCCATTGCTTCTGCAAAACTTCAGAATGCTGACGGCACAACAACAAACCCCACCGCAGAGGTTAACACCACCAACGGCACAACCTACACATATAAGGATGGGGTATGGACTCCCTCATGCAGACCCACAGCAGAGGGCACAGGCTGCATCGTATCTCCGAATGCAGGTTCACTGTCATGCGATAATCCCATTGTGTGTCAATATTGTAAAACTGTGCTTGAGGAAATGGATCATACTCCCGGTGCAGCTGCAGACTGTGAAAATACACAGATCTGTACTACATGTGAAACAGTGCTTAAGCCTGCACTCGGCCACAAGGAAGAAACTCTTCATGGCTATGTGGCAACCTGCACAAAAGAAGGTCTTACAGACGGTAAGATATGCTCCGTGTGCAGTAAGGTTACCGTAACCCAGGAAGTGATTCCCGCAAAGGGCCACACTGCCTCAGAGGCAGTAAGAGAAAATGAAATTCCTGCAACCTGTACAAAAAAAGGCAGCTATGATGAAGTTGTTTATTGTGCTGACTGCGGTTTCAAAATAAGCAATGTAGAGAAAACCATTGAGCTCATAGAACACAACAACCAGGAAAACATCATCACCAGTGCTACCTGTACTACAGACGGTTTAATAAAAACCTTATGTACCGTATGCGGTAAAGAAGAAGAAGTATCTATTCCCAAGCTTGAGCATACTCCCGGTACGGAAGCAACCTGTCTTACTGCACAGATATGTACAGTATGCAGCACCGAGCTCAAGGCTGCTCTCGGTCACACAGAGGAAGAAATTCCTGCAAAGGATGCCACATGTACTGAAGATGGTCTTACTGCAGGCAAGAAGTGTTCAGTCTGCAAAGAAATCCTTAAAGATCAGACTGTTACACTCGCAAAGGGTCACACACCCGACGAAGTAAAAGAAGAAAATCGCAAAGCTCCAACATGTACTGAAGACGGCAGCTACGACATGGTTATTTATTGTGCAACCTGTAATGCAGAAATCAATAAAGCTACAACAACACTTCCTGCAACAGGCCACCAGGAAGACAAAGCAGTTGTAGAAAACGTGACAGCAGCAACCTGCGCAGCAGAAGGCAGCTATGATGAAGCTGTTTACTGCTCCGTTTGTAAGACTGAGCTGTCACGCGAAACAAAAACCACAGCAAAGATTCCGCATACTGCAGGCACACCTGAAGAAGAAATCATAACTCCTGCAACATGTACCGAAGACGGTTCTTCTTATATAGTTACACGTTGCACCACATGTAAAGAAGAACTCGACAGAGAACCAAAAACTGTTGATGCAACAGGTCATCAAGATGTTAAAGATAGTGCGGTAGCTCCCACCTGTACAACATCAGGTCTTACAGCAGGTACTCATTGCTCTGTCTGCTATTCTGTTACAAAGGCACAGGAAGAAATTCCTGCACTTGGACATAAATATAATACATTTGTAACAGCTCCCACATGTACAGAAAAGGGTTACACAACCTATACATGTTCTGTATGTAATGATGCATACACATCTGACGAGATTGATTCTCTCGGTCATGATTATGCAGCAGAGATAATTGCTCCCACATGTGAAGATGATGGGTACACAACCCATACATGCTCTGTATGTAAGGATGTATATACAGATAACATTGTCACCGCTCTCGGGCATGATGAAGTAACACATGAAGCAAAGACAGTAACCTGTACCGAAAATGGTTGGGATGAATATGTAACATGTTCGAAATGTAATTACACAACATACGAAGAAATTGCAGCTCCCGGTCACACAGAAGTAATCGATGCAGCAGTTGAGCCTACTTGTTCATCAACCGGTCTTACTGAAGGTAAGCACTGCTCAGTATGCAAGGAGCTTCTTGTTGCACAGCAGACTGTGACGATGCTTGACCATACAAAGGCGGACGCTGTTACAGAAAACGAAACAGCTCCTGACTGTACAAAGGAAGGTACCTATGATTCTGTTGTTTACTGCTCAGTTTGTAAAACAGAACTCTCAAGAGAAACAATAACAATTGAAAAACTCGCTCATACAGAGGGGGAAGTTGTAAAGGAAAACGAAACAGCTCCCGACTGTGTAAATGAAGGTCACTATGTATCAGTTGTTTATTGTACAGTTTGTGATGCTGAAATCAGCAGAACAACCGTAACAGTTGAGGCTCTCGGACATACAGAGGTAACAGACGAAGCAGTAGATCCTGATTGTGTAAACACAGGTCTGACAGTTGGCTCACATTGTTCAGTCTGCAAAACAACTTTAGTTGCTCAGGAAACAGTAGCTGCACTGGGACATACAGAAGTAACAGACGCAGCAGTAGCTCCTGATTGTGTAAACACAGGTCTGACAGAAGGTAAGCACTGTTCAGTATGTGAAGAAGTTCTCGTAACTCAGGAAGAAGTTCCTGCAACCGGGCATACAACAGTAACAGATGCAGCAGTAGCTCCCACATGTACTGAAACCGGTCTGACAGAAGGTTCACACTGCTCAGTATGCGGTGAAGTTTTTGTAGAACAGGAAGTAGTTCCTGCAACCGGACATACAGACAAAGCTATTCCTGCAATAGATGCAACCTGTACAGAAATCGGTCTTACTGAAGGCACTAAGTGTTCAGTATGTGGTGAAATACTCGTTGCACAGGAAGAAATTCCTGCAACCGGACATAACTTTACCGGAGATTATTATTCAAATGGTGATGGTCAGCTTGATACTCACTATCGCAAGTGCGCAAATACAGATTGCGAAGAGCAGGAAGAAGCAAAACTCCATACATGGAACAACGGCGAGGTTGAAAAAGAAGCAACTTGCCTTGATAACGGAGTAAGAAGATATACTTGTACAGCAGTAGGCTGTGGTGCTTCATATACAGAAACAATCCCCTCTCTCGGTCATAATGATGACGATTCTGATGGATATTGTGACAAATGTGAAACACTTATTTGTACACATGAAGGAAAAGGTACCTATACTGAAGGTGCTTCGAATGCTACTTGTACAGCAAACGGTTATAGCGGAGACATCCGTTGCAGCGGTTGTGCTGTTGTTATTACTCCCGGTGAAGTACTTCTTGCAAAGGGACATACAGAAGTAACAGACGTTGCAGTAGCTCCCACATGTACTGAAACCGGTAAAACAGAAGGTAAGCACTGCTCAGTATGTAATACTGTTACAGTTGCTCAGACAGTAGTTGCTGCAAAGGGTCATACAGAAGTTGTAGATGCAGCAGTAGCTCCCACATGTACTGAAACCGGTAAAACAGAAGGTAAGCACTGTTCAGTATGTGATGAAATACTCGTTGAACAGACAGTAGTAGATGCACTCGGTCACAATTATGCGACTGAAACAACAGCACCTACTTGTACAGAAGCAGGTTTCACAACATATACATGTTCTGCATGTGACGATACATATACCGATGACGAAGTTGCAGCGCTTGGTCATACAGAGGTTGTTGACGAAGCAGTAACACCTACTTGTACAGCAACAGGTCTGACAGTTGGCTCACACTGTTCCGTATGCGGTGAAGTTCTCACAGCACAGACAGTAGTAGATGCACTCGGTCACAATTATGAAGCTACAATAACAGCACCTACTTGTACAGAAGCAGGTTTCACAACATATACATGCTCTGCTTGCGGTGATACCTACAAGGCTGACGAAGTTGCAGCACTCGGTCATACAGAAGTAACAGACGAAGCTGTAGCTCCCACATGTACTGAAACCGGTCTTACAGAAGGTAAGCACTGTTCTGCATGTAACACTGTTACAGTAAAACAGAATGTAGTTGCTGCAAAGGGTCATACACCGGTAGTTGACGAAGCTGTGGTTCCCACATGTACTGAAACCGGTCTTACAGAAGGTAAGCATTGCTCAGTATGTAATACAGTTCTTATTGCACAGTCAGAAATCCCCTCTCTTGGCCATGCAGAGGTCATTGATGCAGCAGTAGCTCCCACTTGCACACAGCCCGGTAAGACTGAAGGTAAGCACTGCTCAAGATGTAATGAAGTTCTTATCGCTCAGACAGATGCTAATGCATTCGGTCATACATATGAAAGCGGAGAAGCAATTGATGCTACTTGCACAGAAGGCGGTATGACAGCAAGCTTCTACTGCTCTGTATGTAATGAAATTTTTGTAGAAGCTAAGCCGACAGCACCAAAGGGGCACACTGCAGCAAACCCTGTAGTTGAAAACAATATTGCTCCTGATTGTGCAAACGCCGGCTCCTATGATAATGTTGTTTATTGTAGAGTATGCGATGCTGAAATCAGCAGAGAAACCGTAGCAGTTGAAACTCTTCCTCATACAGAAGTAATTGATGAAGCTGTCGCTCCTGATTGTGTAAACACCGGTCTTACAGAAGGTAAGCATTGCTCTATCTGTAAAGAAATCATTGTAGCACAGACTATAATTGATGCTCTCGGACATACAGCAAAAGAGGCTGTCACAGAAAATGAAGTTGAAGATACCTGCACAGTAGTCGGCGGATACGATTCTGTTATTTACTGCTCAGTATGTGAAGCTGAAATAAGCCGTGCACATATCGTAGTCAACAAAATCTCCGATCACGACTATCAGGATATCCCTAAGGTTCCTGCAACCTGTACGGCTCCCGGTAATGAATTAGGCTCTGTATGCGCACTCTGCGGCGATGTAGAAATTGAGCCGACAGTAATACCCGCAAAGGGGCACAAAGAGACAATACTTAAGGCTGTAGCACCCACATGTACACAGACCGGCCTTGAAGAGGGAGCAAAGTGCTCAACATGCGGTGAAATTCTTACAGAGCAGAAAGAAATTCCTGCAACAGGTCATACAGAAGTAATTGATGCGGCTGTTCCTCCCTCTTGTACAAAACCCGGTAAAACAGAAGGTAAGCACTGCTCAGTATGTAATGAGGTTCTTGTTCCCCAGAAAGAAATAACTGCAGACGGACATACAGAAGTCATTGATGAAGCAAAGGCTCCTACATGTACCGAAACAGGTCTTACAGAAGGTAAGCACTGTTCAATCTGTAACACAGCTACAGTTCCCCAGGCAACAGTTCCCGCAAAGGGACACACAAATGAAAAGATTCCTGCAAAGGCAGAAACCTGCACCGAAACAGGTCTTACAGAAGGAATAAAGTGTTCAGTATGTAATGAAGTTATTACAGCTCAGACAGAAATCCCTGCAAAGGGCCACAAGGCAACAACAATTATTCCCGGAAAATTTGCAACCTGTACTGAAGACGGTATTACAGACGGTATCAAGTGTACAACCTGCGGTGAAATCCTTACAGCTCAGGAAGTAATTCCCGCAACAGGTCACACTGAAGAAAAAATCCCCGCTGTAGCACCCGCTTGTACAACAACAGGCCTTACAGAAGGTAAGAAGTGTTCAGTATGCGGTAACACTACTGTTACACAGACAGTTGTTCCTGCAACAGGACACACAGAAGTAACAGATGCTGCTGTAGCACCCACATGTACTAAAAATGGACTTACAGATGGTAAGCACTGCTCAGTATGTAACCTTGTGATAAAGGCACAGCAGAATATCAATGCTACAGGTCACACAAAGGTAACGGATACCGCAATAGATGCAACCTGCACCGAAACAGGTCTTGCTGAAGGTGAACACTGCTCAGTATGTAACGAAGTTCTGGTTGAACAGGCAGTTACAGATGCACTCGGTCATGATGAAAAAACCGATACTGCAAAGTCTGCTACATGTACAGCAACAGGTCTTACTGAAGGCAAGCACTGCGCAAGATGCGAAAAGGTTCTTGTTGTTCAGGAAGAAATTCCCGCAACAGGACACAATTGGGATGCAGGCCGTGTAACTACCCTCCCCGACTGTGAAACCGAAGGTGAAAGAACCTTCAGCTGCCCCGACTGTAACGGCACTAAGACCGAAGCAGAACCCCCTCTCGGACACGATGCAGTGATGAATGAGGGCAAAGCACCTACATACACATCTCCCGGTTGGTATCCCTATGAAACATGTACCAGATGTGATTACAACTCGATGGTTGCAATCCCTGCTCTTGGCGAAGCCGAAATCACCAATTTCGACGAATTCCTTGAGAACCTGGCTATCCTGGAAAGCATCGCTGACACCTATGTAAAGAAGGTTGCTCCCGGTAAGGATCCTGCAATGCTGGTCATTAAGTACATCCGTACAGGCGTTGACCGCTATAATTCCGGTTCCTGGAACATTATGGCAGGCTATGAGGATGCAGATTTTGCTACCTACGTACAGAAGTACGAAGAAGAGTACAATGCAAAGCTGACTAACGCCGAAGAGATGATGAAGGTCTCAGGCCTTAAGAATATTCATGAGTTCGACCTGCCCAACGGCGATTTAGCTGATATAGGACATGTATTCGGCTCCATGGATATCACATATACAAACATAAACAGCGAAAACCATGCCGACGTTTCCGGTTGGGCAGGCGATACTGTAGACCTGATGAGTATGGTTGACCAGTTTGGTCTTGAATCCACCACCATGGAAGAAATGGTTGCTGAAATCAATGAAAAGTACTTCCTTAAGTACAGAGAAGAATTTGAAGAAGAGCCTATTGAAGGTACATTCAGTAACACTGACGTAGAAGGCGACCTTGATGCATTCTATGTAATGCAGCAGCTCTACAGCACTGAATATAAAAACGGTACATTCACAGAAATCTTCTCCGAATATATGACAGAAACTCTGAACAACAAGCAGAGAGCAAAATTCTTCCTTGATAAGCGTCTCGACAGCGTCAGCCTCCGCGGCGATATCAGAGACAAGGTGTATAACGAAGTCGTAGCAAACAGTGTAGTTATGACTCTGGAAGGCACACGTCCCTTCCAGACAGAAAACCTGACTGATCTTCGTAAGGCTTGCTGCTATGTATTCGCAGACTTCCTTTGCAAGCTTGCCGGTGACTTTGTCGAATTCAAGGAAAACAAGTTCTATAATGTATTCCAGACAGAAACAGCTACTCTTGCTCCCGGTATTGTACAGAAGATCAACCATGCAACAACTGCCGATGGCAAGACTATGGTATTCTATCTTGCTACCGGTGACATCACACAGGATAATATCCATGTTTATGCAAACTATAACAACAATGATCCTGCTGCCGGCTGGGATATGCAGAGAGTTATTGACCAGGCAAATATCGCACAGAATAAGTACGGTAATCCCGAAAGCGAACATTATATTGAAAATTATAATGTAATTGCAAGTATCAACGGCGCCGGCTACGATATGCATACCGGCGAACCCAGCGGTATTCTTGTTATGGACGGCATTGAATACCATCCTATTGCTCCCTCCGGATTCTTCGGAATTCTGGATGACGGAACTGCAATGATCGGCTCGATGGAACAATACAACGCTCTTAAGGCTGAGCGTCCCGGCCGAGTTCAGGAAGCAATCGCAACATTCGGCGATCTTATCCGCGACGGTAAAATCATTGCTACAGACAGCAGTGACAGAGCAAGCCGTACCGCTGTCGGTATTACAGCAACCGGTAAGGTTGTATTCATGGTACTCGACGGTCGTCAGGGTGACCTGTCTTGCGGCGGTAACATGATGGAAATTGCACAGATTATGCTTGAAGCAGGATGTGTAACCGCAGTAAACCTGGACGGCGGCGGTTCAAGTACATATGTTGCAAAGCAGCCCGGCGATGATGAGCTGAGTGTTGTCAGCAAGCCGTCTGACGGTATCTCCCGTTCAGTTTCCACCTCTCTTATGATGGTTTCCACAGCACCTGACTCATCAGCATTTGATCATGCTGTAATCAACAGTAATTTCAACTACTTCACCGTAGGCGCTTCCGATAAGTTTACCGCAACTGCTATCAGTGCAACCGGTAACCTTGTTGATATGCCTGAGGGTGTAGAGTGGGCAGTATCTGATGAGACTGTTGGCTCCATCACCTCTGATGGCGTGTTTACCGCAAATGCAAACGGCACTGCACAGATCTGCCTGATGCTCGACGGTACAGTAATCGGATTCAAGAACATTAATGTTGTAAATCCCGACAATGTATACTTTGAAAAAGCAAAAATCAATGCTATCTACGGCGAGCCTGCAAAGCTTCCTGTAAAGGTTGCATACGAAGGCAAGGCAGTAGCATTCACACAGAACGATGTTGTTCTGAGTGTTTCAGATGCAAACCACGGCAGCGTTGACGGCTTCACATTTACCGGCAATGAAGCATCCGGTCTCAGAACCATTAAGGTAACTGCGGCACTTACTTGTGATCCTGCAATCACCGGCACAATCAGCCTTTCAATGTACACAAAGGATGAAGCGAGCTTCGACTTTGACAATGCAGACGGCGGCGATCGTCAGCTGGCATGGATCCGTGAAGTTACAAACTCCAACAAGGAAAGTGCAACAACCTACCGTTCTATTGACAAAGATAAGGTAATGGAATCCTATTACACCTTTGCAATGGATATGAGTTATATCGAGCTGCCCGCACAGCTGAAGGATCTTACCTACATGCTTCCCGGCGCAGATGTAGAAGGCAACAACACAGCATGGAGCTTCCTGCTGCAGCTGGCAGAACGTATCAGTGTTCTGACAGAAGTTACTCCCGTACTGTATTTCGACAAGAGTGTGGAAGTGGATTACTCCGAGCTTTCCATCAATAATGAATACTTCTACCTTAAGGACACAGTATTCAACGAAGAGGAAAACAGTCTGACCCTGATACTTAAGTGGCACAGACAGGAAAAGCCCATCGATATTGATGCAGCAAATCCCCTGTGTATCGTGACAGGCATTAAGCTGACTCCCAAGGAGGATGCTGCATGGACTTCAAATGATAACCTGGTACTTATGAATAAGGGACACATTGCATACGACGTATACCTTCGTGCAAATGCTCTTTACTCATTCTCCAGCAAGGAAGAAAACCAGCAGATTTACGGTCTGTATCCCTTCCAGAATGTTCGTGATGACGGTGTTCAGGAAAACGGCGGTCACTTCCAGTCTATCTACCGTGAGTTTGAGGATCAGTACACACTGCTCAACGGCGAAAAGGATGGCTGGGTAATCGAAGGTGGCGGCTTCGCATACTATATAGATGGCGAAAAGCTTACAGGCATCTGCGAAATTAGCGGTTACTACTACGACTTCGGCGAAAACGGTGTCAACATCGGCCAGAAGAAGTATACCGGCATTATGACTGATGCAAACGGCAACGAATATTATATGGTTGACGGTCTCAAGTATACCGGATGGATGATACTGGATATGAAGAATGTCCGTTACTATAATCCTGAAACAGGTATACGCGAGAAGCTGACAGAAGACGAAGTGCCCTCCACATGTATCATTGACGGTTACTGTATCTATACCACAGAATCCGGCGTGCAGAAGAAGATCAAATACGATGATGCCGGCGGTCACGATTATGTGGAGCAGGCAGACGGTTCAAATGTTTGTGAGCTCTGCGGATATATAAGAATCGAGATGAAGGATACAACCGTCAAGCTGTCTTACTACACCTGTACATACACAGGTAAAACAAGAACGCCCTCTACAAGCGCAACAGCTGCAGACGGCAGAATCCTGGTAAAGAAAGGACAGCGCGATCATCCTGACTACTATTCTAACTACAAAAACAACATAAATGTAGGTACTGCATCTGTCACACTGACCGCAAGTAAGTACGGTAAGTATTCCAACCTGAACACATGGCGCGGCAATGCAGCAGGCTCCATCACGGTAACATACGAAATCAGACCTGACCTTCCCACCGGCATGAAGCTGCTGGCAAATGGTGATAAGGCTGTTATGACTTGGAAGGCTGCAAAGGCTCCCGATGTTACCTATGTAATCTATGTTTCAGATGACGGAAGCAACTGGGCAACACTTACTGAGACCACTGAGCTGAGTTATACAATGGACACAGACGATGCTCTCGGCAAGGTATTCAGAATCGGCACATACAAGGTTGTCGATGGCAAGACCTATAAATCAGTCAAGAAGACAGCTTCCTTCGAAATGAAGACACAGACTCCCATTGTAGAAGTAAGCAGCAATTCAAAAGACAAGCCCGTTCTTAAGTGGATAGCTGTCAACGGTGCATCAAAGTATGTTGTTTACCGCGCAACAAGCAAAAACGGCAAGTATTCATCTGTATTCACAACAACAGGCACAAGCTATACTCACTCTTCCGCAACAAACGGTAAGACATATTACTACTATGTAAAGGCTGTTCTTAAGGACGGCAATGATGCAGACAGTGAAATTGTAAAGAACATCGTTAAGAAGCCTGCTGAAAAGCTTGAGGTTACAGTAAGCCTCAACTCCAACGGTAAGCCCATCATCAAGTGGAACGCAATTACCGGTGCTACAAAGTACAATGTTTACCGCGGCAAGTCCAAGAACGGAAACTTCGCTGTTGAAACAACGAAGGGCAAGAGTTTCACTCACTCCGCAGCCGCATTCGGAACAACCTACTACTATTATGTAGAGGCAGTTATGAAGGACGGTACTAAGGTTGTAAGTAAGATAGTAAACATTGTTCCCGAAAAGCTTGAGGTTACTGTGGGCATCAACTCCAACGGTAAGCCTATCATCAAGTGGAATGCAATTACCGGTGCTACAAAGTACAATGTATACCGCGGAAAGTCCAAGACCGGCAACTTTGCTGTTGCAACAACAAAGAACAAGAGCTATACTCACTCCGCTGCTACCTTCGGAACAACCTACTACTATTATGTAGAGGCAGTTATGAAGGACGGAACTAAGGTTGTAAGCAAAACTGTAAACAACGTACCCGAGAAGTTTGAAATTACCGTAGGCATTAACTCTAACGGTAAGCCCATTATCAAGTGGAACGCTCTTACAGGTGCTGCAAAGTACAATGTTTACCGCGGCAAGTCCAAGAACGGAAACTTCGCTGTTGAAACAACGAAGGGCAAGAGCTTCACTCATACCGCTGCAGTCTTCGGAACTACCTACTACTATTATGTAGAGGCAGTTATGTAGGACGGTACTAAGGTTGTAAGCAAAATAGAAAAGAATATCATCGAAAATCTGAAGGTTACAACCGGCATCAGTGCAAAGAACAAGCCCACTATTAAGTGGAACGGTCTTACAGGTGCTGCAAAGTATGAGATCTACCGTTCAAGCACAATAGACGGCAAATATACTAAGGTATTTACTACAAAGGGTAAGAATTATACTCACTCCTCTGCAACTGCAGGAAAGACCTATCATTACTTTGTAAGAGTTATTATGGCTGACGGTACAAAGATTGACAGTGAGATAGTAACAATTCTTATCACAAAATCCGGCGTTAAGTTTACAATTACTACCGGAGAAAATGCAAAGGGTAAGCCTACTCTTAAATGGGCAAAGATTCCCGGTGCAACAAAATATGAAGTATATCGTGCAAGCACAAAGAACGGAAAGTACACCAAGACATTTACAACAAAGGGTACAACCTATACCAATACCGCAGCAAAAATGGGTAATACCTACTACTACAAGCTTAAGGTGTACCTCAAGAACGGAAAATCTGCAACAAGTGATATTTACCAGAACACCTATGAAATACCCGAGGTAGTGTTCAATATCTCAACCGGCACCAATAAGAACGGCAAGCCTGCTATTAAGTGGTCCGCTATCCCCGGTGCAGAAAGCTATGAGATATTAAGAGCTGATTCCGCAAAGGGTAAATTCACTAAGCTGTTCTCCACGAACGGTACATCCTACACTAATACTTCCGCTAAGGCAGGAAAAACCTACTACTACAAATTAGTAGTTAAACTGGTTGACGGTACAAAGGAAACCAGTAAGGTTTTCAGTCAGAAGTGTACGAAGAAATGAAATACACTCGAAGCTGCAAGTATTAAGCATAGCATAACACCTTAAATAACAAAGTCCCCTCGGGTTTTCCCGAGGGGGCTGTTGTATTGTAGGCTAAATATAATGTAATAAATATTTAATATATAATAATGTAATTCAGGAATTGCTTTATTTAACTTTCTTGGCAGAAACAATCTTCTTTATAAGGAAAATTATACCTACAAGTGCAAGACCTGCAGCAATAGCAACAACAAGGTCAAATACTACTGTCAGTACAAATGTAACTAAAAGAACGAGAACATCTGTTTTAGGGGAACGCTTAACAATAGAAACAAACTCTCTCCACTCGCTCATATTATAGGCAACAACAAAGAGAATTGCCGCAATTGTAGGCATAGGAATAAGTGCTGCATAAGGCATAAGCACCACAAGAACAAGAAGAAGTACAACTGCATGAATCATACCTGCAACGGGGGTTCTGCCTCCGTTTTTGATGTTTGCTGCGGTTCTTGCGATAGCACCTGTTGCAGGAATACCGCCAAAAAGAGCAGAGGCAATATTACCCATACCCTGAGCAATAAGCTCTATATTGGAATTATGTCGGCTGCCGATCATACCGTCTGCAACAACACAGGAAAGAAGCGACTCAACACCTGCAAGAAGTGCAATTGTAAATGCATCGGGAATTACTGCTTTTACCGTATCTATTGAAATTTCAGGTATTGAGGGTACGGGCAAGGCAGAGGATATGGTGTAAAGAGAGCCGATAGTATTTACATTCATATGGAACACCTTTACAAGAGCAGCAGAAATCACTATAGCAAATATTGAGGGGGGAATTTTCTTTATAATCTTTGGGGTAATTATAAGAACCGCAAGGGATATAATACCGATAATAACTGCCTCTATATTGAAGGTATGCAGCTGTCTTCCTGCTTCCTCGAGCTTTTCAATGGTTTCGATAGGAGCATTTACAAAGGTAAGCCCTAAAAAGTCCTTAAGCTGACCGATAATAAGTGTAAGAGCAATACCCGTTGTAAAGCCCGTTGTAATAGTATGGGGAATAAACCTTATAAGGCTACCAAGCTTAAAAACACCCATCAGTATAAGCATAGCACCTGCCATAAGAGTAGCAAGAACAAGCCCCGAAAAGCCTTTTTCAGCAACAATTCCTGCAACAATGGTAGCAAATGCAGCAGTAGGACCTGCAATCTGCACACGGCTGCCGCCGAACATTGAAATAACAAAGCCTGCAACAATTGCAGTATAAAGTCCCTGCTCGGGAGTAACGCCCGAGGCAAGAGCCAGAGCAATTGATAAAGGAAGTGCAATAATAGCAACAATAACACCGGCCGTAAGGTCCTTTACAAGCTGTGCTCCGGAATAATCCTTAAGACAAGAAATAAGCTGCGGCTGAAAAATATTCTGTTTCAATTCTTTCATAATACCCACCTGATATTGTAAATTTACGGATTGATTATAGTCCTAAATTTACCCTCTTTCAAGGAAAATAAGGTGATTTTTATTATTTCTGTGTTTTATTACAAACTCATAAAAATAATATGATTTTTTTATACAAAATGCAACATAAAAGTCTGCTTTAACTAAAGAAAAGCAGGTGCCATCCTCTATGGCACCTGCTGAGAAAAATTTTAATTAAAAGCTGTCGCGGATGTGCTTGAACTGTTTTCTGATTTCGATGTTCTGGGGACACATTTTTTCACAAGCTCCGCATTCGGCACATTTTCTTACACGGTCTTCAATATCGGGCATTACTTCCTTGACCTTTCTTCTGTCTTCGGATGCACCGAGATTAAACACACGGAAAATTTCGGGAATTGCAATTTCCTCGGGACAAACACTGCAGTAATTACAGGCTGTACAGGGAATAAGTCCGAGCTTACTGTGTGCCTTCTTTGCTTCAACAAAGCACTTTTCTTCTTCAGCAGAAAGCGAAGAAGCCTCGTACTTATCAGCAAGAGCCATATTTTCACTGAGCTGCTCATCGGTACCCATACCGCTTAAGAGAAGTGATACCTCAGGATAATTCCATATATAAGCGAGTGCTGCCTCAACAGTACTCATATTTCCGGGAAGCTGAGCCCTGACGGTTTCGTGAGGATTTACAAGACCGCCGCCGAGAAGGGGCTCCATAATAACAAGTCCCATTTCCTTTTCTGCAGCAAGACGAAGACCTTCGATACCTGCCTGATAGTCTGTATCAAGATAATTGAACTGAATCTGACAAAACTCGCAGCCTTCATATTCTTCAACAATCTGCTGAAAAACATCAAGATCATCGTGGAAGGAAAATCCCATATGACGGATCTTTCCCTCTTCCTTTGCCTTATGCATCTTCTCAATAAGACCGAATTTCTTCACCTTTTCCCAGGAATCACGGTTAAGTGCGTGGAAAAGATAGAAATCAACGTAATCTACATCAAGCTTCTTAAGCTGCACATTCAGCAGTCTGTCAAAATCCTCTGTACAGTTAACGTGCCCCATAGGAAGCTTTGTTGCAAGATAAGTCTTTTCTCTGTAGCCGTCCTTAAGTGCCTTACCTACAAGGTATTCACTCTGACCGTCGTGATAAAAATAAGCTGTATCAACATAATTTATCCCGTTATCAATAGCTTTGCGGATAAGAGCAATTGCTCTTTCCTCATCAATCACTTTTTTACCGTCCTGTTCAACGGTGGGCATACGCATAGCACCGAAGCCCAGGCTTGATACCTTGCATCCGGTTTTTCCGAAATCTCTGTATTTCATTTTTTTCTCTCCCATTACTATTTATTTATATTGATAGCATCTTACATAGTCAACTGTCATTGCAGCGGGCATATATTCATTCTCTGCAATTGTGTCTTGCCTCAAAAACGGAAAACAGTTTATCCATGAATTTTTTCTTCCCGGTATTTCTTACTTTCCGACACCGTAGTGCTCTGTGAGAGCATAATATTCATCTTCTGAAATTGATACCACAGATCCGTGACGGGGACTTAAGTGATCTATCTCCATATCTGCACGGCGGATTCTTGTAAAATTCTGAAAATCCTCCGTAATCTGGGGGAAGAAGGTCTTTTCTGAATATTCATCCATTATCATAACCCATTTGTCCGTACCCGTAATATTATACATAGAGCTACCCTCTACTCCGTGCCAGTTAAGTGAGCAGATTGTATAGTCCGTATTGTATGGCCCCGTAAGATTCTGAGAACGGACATATGCTATTTTCTGTGTCAGATCCTCTTTGAAATAAAGGTAGTAATAGCCGTCTTTTTCGTTATAAACAATGTCACCATCTATGCACTGAACATTTCTTTTTTCACCTGTTTCGGGATCTGTTTCTCCCCATCTGCCGAAAAGAACCTCGGGAGCTGTTTCAAAGGTCTTGAAATCCTTGGTGTATGCATAGTAATGACCTGCAGTGTCATTTTCAAGGGTTGAATTTGCCCAGTAAACCATATACATTTCTTTTTCGCTGTCCCATATTGCCTGAGGTGCCCATGCACGGTTTGTGGTCTCAAAACCTTCAAAATTTCTCATATCAATAACAGTTTCATCTGTCCAGTTAATGAGATCATAGCTTCTCCAGGTAATAAGTGCGTGGTTTGATGTCCAGCCATCAAGAGCATTCATATCCGTAGCAATAATGAAATAGCAGTCCTTGCCGTTTTCATCGGGACCTTTGAGAATATAGGGATCTCTCACACAAAGAGTACCCTTGGTCTGTTCTATTACCGCTTCATTTCCGTTCAGGGCTTCAAATTTATATCCGTCTGTGCTGACGGCAAAATGAAGTGTCTGTTCGCTGACCTCATTACCCACAAAATAGCAGAAAAGGTATGCCCCTTCTTTACTTACAGGGGGAATTGCATAACCGTTAAAAATAAAATTGAAAAGATATACAGGCATCATAAAAATTGCCATAAGATATCGCACAAAAGTAAGCATACTCATAAGTTTTCTCCGTTCTTGTAATATTTTCTTATACGAAATAATGATAACATATAAAGGGGGATATTGTAAAGACAAAAAAATAAAGAGCTGCACATAAAGTACAGCTCAATATTCAAATAATTATTCAATTATTTAACGGCATCTTTAAGAGCCTGGCCAGCCTTGAAAGCGGGAACCTTAGCAGCAGCAACCTTGATTGTTTCGCCTGTTCTGGGGTTACGAGCTTCCTTTTCAGCTCTTTCGCGAACTTCGAAAGTACCGAAACCGATAAGCTGAACCTTTTCACCCTTCTTGAGAGCTTCTGTGATGCTGTCGAGAACAGCCTTAACAGCTACGTCAGCGTCCTTCTTGGAAAGACCCTTAGCAGCAACTGCATTGATAAGTTCTGTCTTATTCATTATATTGTCCTCCTTATATATTCAAAAGCCTGTTACGGCGTTTGTTCCTGTTTTTTAGCTTTTTCCCAGTATTCGTCAAGCTTTTCGAGAGTAGAAGATTTCATATCTACACCTTCGTCTGTTGCCATTTTTTCCGAAAGCTCAAAGCGACGGGAAAATTTATCCGTTGCCCTTGTAAGTGCCTCTTCCGGGTCAATGCCCGTTTTTCTTGCAACATTTACAACTGCAAAAAGAAGGTCTCCGATTTCGTCAAGAATTTCCTTCTCGTCTCCGTCGGCAACTGCTTTTTTTACTTCTTCCGATTCCTCGGTAATTTTTTCGAATGCACCCGTCACATCAGGCCAGTCAAAGCCTGCCTTTGCAGCTTTTTTCTGAACCTTATTTGCCCTCATTAAAGCGGGCAGCTCACGGGGAATTGAATAAATCGTTTCTGCTACGGTAGTCTGCTTCTTGGTATCCATTTTTATAGCATCCCAGTTAGTAAGCACTTCATCCGTTGAAGAAACATTCACATCACCGAAAACGTGAGGATGGCGGACAATAAGCTTTTTGCAGATTTCATCCGTCACATCCGAAAAAGTGAAATTACCTTTTTCGGTTTCGATAAGCGTATGAAACACAACCTGAAGAAGCACATCCCCCAACTCCTCGCGGAGCATTTCGGGAGAGTTTTTATTGATAGCTTCAATTACCTCGTAGGTTTCTTCAATGAAGTCTTTTCTTATACTCTCGTGAGTCTGCTCGGCATCCCAGGGACATCCGCCCGGAGCACGCAGAATTTTCACAATTTCAAGAAGATCCTCTGTTGAATATAAGTCCTTAAACTGAAAATTATCAACCATAGCTTTTACCGCCTAAAAAATCACATACATTGGTATTTTAACCCAAAAGTCTATATTTTTCAAGTACTTTTGCGATTTTTTCTCCCTTAGGAAGCATAATAACATCGCTTTTCATAAGAGTTTTTGTCACAAAAAGAGCAATAAGGTAGATAACAACTGCAGCACCTACTGCAATTATTGTCGAAATATTGTTTACTGTCAGCGCACTGCCCATATCCATAGCGGTAAAAATTTTTGTACAAAGCACGTGCACTCCGAACGCACCGCCGCCTGAAAGAACTGAGCAAAGAAGCGGCTTACCCACACTTGTTTTCAGATCATAATTTATTCCGGCTGCCTTTTTAAGCACAATAAAGCCCCAGAGCACCATTACAATATTTGAAAGGAAAGAGCCTACAACAGCACCCTGAATGTTGACAGAGGGAATACTTACAAGAATCATATTGGCAAGCACCTTCACAATAGCACCTGCAGCCATACTTTTAAGGGGAATATCAGGCTTATCCACAGCCTGAAGCATATTGGTAACGGGCTGAGCAAGTGCTAAGAAGCATACAGAGATTCCGTAAAGCATAAGAATGGGAGCAATATACTCAAGAGCGGGAACTGTATGAGGCTTTCTTCCGTATATAAGAAGAAGGATTGGCTCAGCGAGGCTGAACATACCGATACCTGCCGGGAGAGCCATAAGAAGTATGAGGCGGAAAACTCTCTGAATGGTATCCCCTACCTCTTTCTTTTTCCCCGATACCCATAACTCACTGAGAAGCGGAAGAGCAGATGAGCCCAGAGCAATTGTGAGAGTAGGAATAATATTCTTTATTTCAAGTACCGTATCGTAAGCACCAAAAAGATATGTTTTGAAATCTGCTGCCTGAGCTGCAGTATAACCCATCACATCAATAATTTTCGGATACATTGCGGCTACCGTATCAAAATTGGTTTCAAGCACATACGCAAGACGATTCTGTATAGTCCAGCTGTCAATAAATGTAGTAAGATTGAAAACAAGGGAGCTCACAGCAAAAGGAAGAGCCATAATAAGCAGCTCTTTTCTAAGGAGCCTTTTATCCTGTGCATCAGGAGAAGCATCAATAAGACTTTGCGGTATACTTGTTTTGTCAAGTCGGAACTTGAGCGCTATATATACAAGTCCCATTGCCGAGCCTATTGTGACACCTGAAATTGCAGCTGCAGCCGCATAAGCAGAAGAGGCATCATTCACATATGCACTGAGTATCGGAATATTGTCTGCAAATTCAACACCCGTCAGTAGCACAACATTCATAAAAATATAACCGAAAATAAGCTTACCTGCAGATTCAATTACCTGGGAAACCGAGGTGGGAGTCATATTGCGAAGTCCCTGATAATAGCCTCTGTAGCCACTCATTATACAGCAGAAAAGAAGTGATGGAGCAACTGTCAGCACCGCGGGAAGTGCATTAAGACTATCAGTAGAAAGTGAATAAGGATAAGCCATAAGCACAATAACCAGTGTGCCTATAACACCGAAAAGCGTAAAAAGTCCGAGAGAAACACCGAAAAGATTTTTTACATCGCGATATTTTCCCTGAATAGCTTTCTCTGCCACCATTTTTGAAACGGCAACAGGAAGACCTGCCAGGGCAATGGAATAAATTGGGGTATAAATGTTATATGCCGTTGCAAAATATCCCTTTGCCTCAAAGCCTATTTTATCGGTAATATACAGCTTAAAGAGAATTCCCGTAATTTTTACAAGGCCGATAGCAACGGTAAGTATCAGTGCACCATTGACGAGAGATTGCTTTTTTCTTTCTTCCATCGTTATATCCTCCGTTTCTTGTTTCTTCAAATTGTATGCCGTCAGTATCTGCTTTTATACATCAGAGTAAAAATCAGTTACTGCTTTCTTGCGATTAAGCATTTCTGAAAAATCCGAAATATATTCATAAGGATACTTATAATTGAATATTCTTTCAAGATTATCACACCCGGGGAGAGTAAGCTTTGTAACGGCGGAAGCACCTACGGCTAAAACCGTGTGTATTTCCTCCATCATATATATGTTATAAAGGCAGGGGTAAGGGGGCTTACACCAGCCGACATTTTCAAGATTTGCAACAGATTTGCTCTGTCGGTACATATAATAAGGCAAATAACCGTTTTCCGTGAGCACGCGGTTGGCATACTCCACCATTTTCTGTGTTTCCTCCGCTGTACAATATTCCTTTCCCGTCTGATTCATATCCGATGATCTCTTAACGGAAAGGGTATGTACGGTAATGTTTTCGGGAGACAGCTCCACTGCCTTATCAATACTTCTCATAAAGCTCTCAGGATTATCTGTGGGAAGTCCCGCAATAAAATCCATATTTATGTTGTTGAAGCCCATTTCTCTTGCAAGACAGAATTTTTCAAGAGTATCCTCGGCTGTATGCCGTCTTCCGATAGCCTCAAGCACACTGTCTGAAAAGGTCTGGGGATTGATGCTTATTCTTGTAACACCTGCATTTTTAAGCACCTGAAGCTTTTCGGGAGTAATTGTATCGGGACGTCCTGCCTCAACGGTAAACTCCTTTATACTTTTCATATCAAAGCTTCTGTTCAGTGCATCAGTAATTTCTTTTATGTGAATCGCTTCAAGCGATGTGGGAGTTCCTCCTCCGATGTAGACTGTTTCAAGTCTGAGAAAATTCTCCTTAGCAAGACGGGCAGTTTCCTTTATTTCCTCACAAAGGCATTTTACATAATCGGGAATAAGCTTTTTCGCACTGTCAACAGAATGAGAAACAAATGAACAGTACGAGCATCTTGTGGGACAAAAGGGTATTGAAACATACAAAGAAAATGAGCGGACATCCGCTTCTTCTACAACTCTGTTTTCAAAAAGGGCAACATTTTTTGCAAGAAAGGTTTTTTCTTCCGAGGCTTCAAAAAACTCCCTGAACATTCCGACTGCCCTGTCCTCACCCAGCTCACTTATATATTTTCTCATAAGCTTGGCAGGTCTTATTCCCGTAAGAATACCCCAGGGCGGAGTAATACCCGTTATCTCCGACAGAACTCTTATCATCGCCTTTGCAATAAGCCTTTCACGAAGAGAATCGCTGTCCTGTGCGGTTATGGGATAAGAAAAAGAAAACTCCGCTTTTTTACCCTCAATAAGAGCCTCACAAGCATAAAGATTCTCCTTATCCGAGGATTTTATTTCACAGACAATATATCTTTCTGTATCATCGGTTTTGCTTTCAAAAGCTACCTTTTCTGCAGGGAAAAATATTCTTATTATTTTCTCACATTCATATTTATATGTGTGGCCTTTAAGTTCAAGAATCATTTTGACCTCAATAATCTGTTCTGAGTTTTTTCATATGCCAATGTGGTGCTTTCTCCGTGTCCGGGAAAAACCTCAAAATCCCCCTGGAGTGCACCTATACGGCGAAGCGAATCTACTATTGTCCTCAGATGACCGCCGGGAAGATCCGTTCTGCCGATACCCACCTTAAAAAGTGTATCGCCTGAGAAAATTTTACCGTCTGCAATATAACAAACTCCCCCTCTTGTGTGTCCGGGAGTATGCATTACGGAAATTTCCGTTTCTCCGAGCATAAAGCTGTCATTATCAACCAGCTGTCTGCCAGGGCTCATTACAGTCTGCGAATAGCCCTCAACAGAATCACAAAGGCTCCATTCGGTGCTTTCAAGACACTTTCTGTCTCCTTCATGAATCATTACAATACCGCCGAAATTTTTCTGAAGCTCATACACACCGCATATATGGTCAAAATGACCGTGAGTAAGAAGAATATATTTTAATTTTTCAATGCCCTCAGAGCGAAGAAGTCCGCTGAGGGCAGAGGTGTACACACCCGGGTCAACAACAGCAGCTTCCCCGGTTGCTGAATCCGTTAAAATATAGCAATTGGTCATATAGCTCCCGAGAGGGAGTGTAATAACATTTAACATATAAACAACACCATTTTCAAATTCGGAATTATGATTTTTTCCAGATATCAGTATCAAAAATAATTGTTACGGGACCTTCGTTAAGAAGACTTACCTTCATATCTGCACCGAAAATACCCGTTTCTACCTTTCTGACACCCTCTGTCAGCAGAATAGTATTAAACTTTTCATACAGCATCTTTGCTGTGTCAGGCTTTGCAGAAGGAGTAAAAGAAGGTCTGTTCCCTTTTTTTACATCTGCACAAAGGGTAAACTGAGACACACTCAATATCTCCCCGTCCACGTCCGTGACGGAGAGATTCATTTTTTCTTCACTGTCTTCAAAAACACGGAGCTTTGCAATTTTCTGAGCCATAAGTGCGGCTTCCTTTTCCGTATCGCCTTCCATTACACCTAAAAGTACAAGAAAGCCTTTGGAAATACTGCCCACCGTGTTTCCGTCAACCGTTACCTTAGCAAAGCTTACTCTCTGAATTACAGCCTTCATCTGTTATCGGGATTGCCGTAAGGAGGCTGCTGATTGTTGTAAGGGTTATTCTGATTATTTACATCCTGATAAGGTGTGTAGGGGTTTTCGGGAACAACAAATGCAGCAATAACATAAAGCCAGAAGCCCATACCTGCAAAAACTATAAGACAAGCCCAAACAAGTCTTACAATAGTGGAATCGATACCGAAATATTCACCGATACCGCCGCATAATCCGGCTATTTTCTTGTCTGTTGTTGAACGATAGAACTTTTTCTTGTTTTCCATTTTATTTTCTCCTTTATGTAAAATTTAATTACTTTTTCACTATTAACTCTTATTTGTTACCTTAAATATCCATACCGGAACGGTCAACACTAAGCACACCTGAAAGCTTTCCGAGGCGCTGCATAACAGATTTCAGATGCTCTACGCTGTTGGCATTGATTGTGAGATTGATAAGAAGTCTTCCGTCCTTTGTTCCTCTCGTGTTGATGGACTGTACTGTAACATGAATTGCATTAAGAGCCGTAAAAATATCATTCATTATTGTCTTTCCTGCAAGACAGGTAAGAAGCATTGATGCGGCAAATTCCGTTTTCACCGTGGAGTTCCAGTAAACCTTTATCCAACGGTGAGCTTCCGGGGCATTGTATATATCATCAGGTACATTGGGACAGTCCTTTTTATGAACAGATACACCGTGTCCTCTTGTTATAAAGCCTATAATATCGTCACCGGGGATGGGGTTACAGCAACGTGAAAGCTTTATAAGGCAATTTGAAATACCTTCAACCACAACACCCTCGCTGCTGACGGTTTTTGCCTGCTTATATTTTACGGCAGTTTCATTTGCAGCCTTGACGATTTTATTATACTCATCACGGAGCATAGGCATTATTTTTGAAAGAACAATACCGCCGTAGCCGAGAGCAGCAAAGAAGTCATCAACCGTTGCCATCTTCTGCTTTTCAATGACA
This sequence comes from Acutalibacteraceae bacterium, assembly GCA_045652065.1. Classification (GTDB taxonomy): domain Bacteria; phylum Bacillota; class Clostridia; order Oscillospirales; family Acutalibacteraceae; genus RUG806. The sequence goes on along the minus strand of JAZRTO010000070.1, from coordinate 25,890 downwards.
ATTGAAAGCAGCAGCTCTTCCTGCTCATCGGTAAGAGTCATATTGTTTCTTCTCAGCTGTGCCTCGTACTGTGACTTACCTTCTTCAATATTTTCTTCACGGCGCTCTTTCTTGAACCAGTTTCTGATTTTTGTACGCGCCTCATTGGTAGTAACAATATTCAGCCAGTCACGGGAAGGTCCTTTTCCGGGCTGAGAGGATGTGAGAATTTCTATAATTTCTCCCGTTTTTACAACATAGTTCAGCTGTACTATACGTTTGTCAACCTTTGCTCCCGTCATCTTGTTTCCGACTGCAGAATGTATTGCATAGGCAAAGTCAATAACCGTTGCACCTACGGGAAGAGCAATAACATCGCCCTTGGGAGTAAAAACAAACACTTCATCACTTACGAAATCGTGCTTTATTGTATTGAGAATATCCGTAGCATCATCTGCTTCACTTTGTGCTTCAAGAAGATGCTTAACCCAGCCTATTCCCTTTTCAAGCTTTTTATCGGCTTCCTTATCCTTATAGCCGAGCTTATATTTCCAATGAGCCGCAATACCGTACTCAGCGGTTTTATGCATTTCCTGGGTTCGTATCTGAACCTCAAAGGGAATGCCTTCCTTGCCGATAAGTGTTGTGTGAAGAGACTGATACATATTGGGCTTGGGGGTTGAAATATAATCCTTGAAGCGTCCCTGAAGGGGTTTATACATATCATGGATGACGCCGAGACAGTTATAACAGTCACCGACAGTATCAACAATGATTCTTACCGCATAAATATCATAAATTTCTTCAAATGAGCGTCCCTGCATATACATTTTTCGATATATACCGTGAACGGATTTAATTCTGCCCTGAACAACGGAATCAGAAACAACTGTCTTTATTCTTGTTGCTATTTTGTCCTTGATATTTTCAAGGAATTCCTTTCTCAAAGGCTCCTGATCTGCAAGTGCATCTTCAATTTCCTTATATGCCACAGGATCAAGAAAGCTGATTGCAAGATCCTCAAGCTCCTCTTTAACGGGACGAATACCCAGTCTGTGAGCTATAGGCGCATAAATTTCTATAGTCTCCTTTGAAATATCTCGTCTTTTCTGATCATTTACATACTGAAGCGTTCTCATATTATGAAGACGGTCCGCAAGCTTTATGATAATAACTCTGATATCCTCACTCATAGCAAGAAGAAGCTTTCGGAGATTTTCCGCCTGCTGTTCCTCTTTATTCTGAAGAGGAACCTTACCAAGCTTGGTAACACCGTCAACAAGGTGCTGAACATCTCCGCCGAAAAGACGTCTTACCTCTTCACTTGTAACGGGCGTATCCTCAACAACATCGTGAAGAAGTGCTGCAACAACAGACTGACAATCCATTCCGAAGCCTATAAGAATTTTGGCAACAGCTATAGGGTGAATGATATAAGGTTCGCCCGACTTTCTCAGCTGTTCACCGTGAGAAGCAAGTGAAAACTGAAAAGCTTTTTCTATAATCGCAGCTTCCTCGGGAGGAAATGCCGAATCTACGGCAGATTTTAATTCAGAATAATATTTACTGACAATATCCATCGGATTTTCTCCCTTCTATTCTTTATAATCTAATCCTTTTAGAATTTCACATTCAGCCAGATTTGCTTTTCCGCTGAAATCAGAAAGCGTAAAAATATCGTTGGCCTTTGTAAGAATACCCACATTAACGAGTGTATCAAGACACACAGATACCGCACCTGCTTTTTCATAGGGAATTCCCGTTCTCATACAGAGGATTTCAGGGCTGAACTGCCATTTTTTCTGTTCTTTGAAATAACGGTAAATGCTGCCGAGCATTGCTCTGTCGGGACAGATAAGTGCTTTTTCTTCCGAAGTCAGCATATCCCCTCTTAAGAATTTATTGTATATGTAAAGAGAAAAGAACATATCACGGTCATTTTCACCGGCAGGTCTTATGTCTTTTATCTGAATTCCCGGTTTCACTTCACCTCGGAATTCATTTTTTTCTATTCTTACTGCAACATCCACTATATCTCCGGCCTTATAGGGGAAGGTTTCTGCAGCCTGACCGAAATATACGGTTCTGAAGCTGACTGAATCCTTCATAAGGGTCAGCATTGTATGCTTGTCGGAGCCTATAGACTTCACCATCTGTATCACGGCAGAAAAAATACCGAAATACGGTGTGGGATTTTCCGCACCGAAGGGCTCAAGATAAGAAAGTGATTCCAGAATATCCATACCTATTGCCCTGGGATTAAGTCTTATATCAATATCAAGTGAGGGATAAAAAGGCGGAAGTGTCTGCGCATAAAGATTAATTTTCTCTCTGAATGCATCTATATTTTCTTCTTCTACGGAAAAACCTGCCGCAAGCGTATGACCGCCGAACTGTATAAGCGTATCCTCACAGAAGCTCAGAGCCTCATAAAGGGAAAATCCGTCAATGCTTCTGCCCGATCCTCTCGAAACTCCGTCAACACCTACAGAAATAACAATAGCAGGTCTGCCGTATTTTTCAACAAGACGTGATGCCGCAATACCGATAACACCGGGGTGCCAATCTTTTCCCGAAACCACAATTACTCTGTCATTTCTTATATGGGGATTTTTATCAAGATATGCTTCAATTTCACCTGCAATAGTGCTTTCGGTTGTCTGTCTTCTGCCGTTTTCTGCAATAAGAAGCTCTGCAAGCTCCTCTGCCTCTTCATCATCATCCGTAAGCAGAAGTCTTAATGCCGTCTCAGCACTTCCCATTCGCCCGGCGGCATTTATTCTGGGAGCAATACCAAAGGCCACAGAAGTACTCGATATATCCCCCTTTACGCCCACACTTTCGAGCAGCTTTATAATTCCGGGACGGAAGCTGTTTTTAATAAGGTTCAGTCCCTTTGCAACAATTATTCTGTTTTCCCCCGTAAGAGGGACAATATCAGCAATTGTACCTATTGCAGCAAGATCTCCGAATTCCTCAAACACCTCAGTGCTGTCACCGCCCTCAAGAGCAGAAATAAGCTTCAGTGCAACACCCACCCCTGCAAGATTTTCTTCGGGGGAGGTATCATCATTTCTGTGAGGATCTACAACAGCATAAGCATCGGGAAGCACATCGCCTACCTTGTGATGGTCAGTGACTATAAAATCAATTCCGTTTTTCTTAAAAATCTCAGCCTCTTTTACGGAAGCAATACCGTTATCTACGGTAATAACAAGCTTAATATCGGTACGGCAGATTTCCTCGGCAGTTTCAGGAGAAAGACCGTATCCCTCTTTAAGTCTTGAGGGAATACGGTAACTGACATCTACGCCCACAGCTTCAAGGTATGAGGTAAGAAGTGCAGTTGCGGTAACGCCATCGGCATCATAGTCACCGTAAACCAGTATTTTTTCTCCGCTTTCAACAGCACGGTTTATACGCTCAGCAGCTTTATCCATATCCTTTATAAGAAAAGGGGAAGAAAGCTCGGTTTCGGCGGCGGAAACGAAGTCCAGCACTGCATCAGCAGTCTTTATACCCCTTGACTGTAAAAGAAGCACGGCAAAATCGTCCACTCCGGTTTTGAGAGCCAGAGCAGATGCCGCATTTTTATCATAAGTGCTTATATTCCAGACTTTACGCCCCAAAATACTTCCTCCAAAAACGTACAATAATCCATTTTATCAATAAATTATATCATAATATTTTTATATAATCAAGAAAAAAACGTATTTGTAACACATCTGTTTACCCTGAATAAAATGAACTGCGGGGTCAGAAGCAACTACCGTATATCTCCCCGTAATCCTTTATATGAAGGAGGTCAATATGGCTGATAATCGTTTTTTTACAGACAGCAATAGCTGCGGTTGTGACAAATCAAAAAACTGCGAATATGACAGAGACAGCATGAATATATACAGAAACTGCTGTTCCCCCTGCTCTCCTGTCCCCGTTTGTCCTACCCCTGTACCCGGCATACCCGGCCCTCCCGGCCCTCCCGGCCCCGCAGGTCCTCAGGGACCTCAAGGCATTCAGGGTATTCCCGGTGAAACCGGAGCTCAGGGTCCCCAGGGCGTGCAAGGACTTCAGGGACCCCAAGGCCCTCAGGGTGTAGCGGGTCCTCAGGGCGAACCCGGTCCTCAGGGTCCTGCCGGCGAAACAGGTGCTACCGGTGCTACAGGTCCTCAGGGACCTCAGGGCGTAGCTGGTCCGCAGGGTGAACCAGGCCCTCCTGGCCCTCCCGGCCCTCCTGGCCCTCCCGGTCCCGCAGGTCCTCAGGGACCTCAAGGCATAGCAGGTCCGCAAGGTGAACCGGGCCCTGCAGGCGCTGACGGTGTTACACCCACCTTTACAATAGGCACAGTAACAACAGGAGAAACACCTGCGGTTACCTTAACCGGCACACCACCCGATTATGTTCTCAACTTTGTACTTCCCGAAACAGGAGCATAATAACAAACACAGATATATTGAATAAACAACAAAAGCCATAACAATTACTGCACCTTCCAAACAATAACCTTCCATTTATTCCATAATATAAAAAGGGCACAAGACTACCGTAAAAGTAGTTTTGTGCCTGATTTTATTACTTTTTATTCGCCTGTCATTACCTGAACAGGCTCATTTTCACTCTGTTGCTGCCGTCTTTCGCGGAGCTGTCTTTCAATTTCCAGCTTTCTTTCCTTGTTATCCTTAACAAAGCTTATAAAGAACAGATAAAGAATTGCGCCCACAACGGGACCTAACATAAACATAGGCCACTGCCACTTGAGGAATCTTTCAGACTGAGGAAGTCCTTTTTCCTTAAGAGTTGAATCATAACCTAAAAACTTAAGAAGGAAGCCTTCAATGAGAGTAGATGCACCGCTTGACATTTTTGTGGTGAAGTTCTGCATTGAGAAGGATACGCCTTCCGTACGAAGACCTGTTTTAAGCTCAACCTCGTCAATGGAGTCGCTGGTAAGAGAACGATGGGCAATATCCATCATCTGACCGGGAAGATTTACAATAGCCATAAGGGCAGTCATAATAATAAACTTCGGAATAGTATCAAAGCCTACAAAGAATGCGGCAATACGAAGCACCGCAGAGAAAAGCTGTGACATAACGAGAATTTTCTTCATACCGCCGATTTTCTTTGCAACCGTTGTAGCAAAGAACATAACGGGAGTACCGAGAACTCCGCTTGCAGCACCGTAAACAACCTCAAGAGTCTGTCCGTTCATAGAACCGAAATTCACACAGTTTTCGAAGAAATAGGCATTCTGTACCTTGGGTGAAAGTCCCTGAGAGAAACGGGCAAGAGAAATAAAAATAAGTGTAGGATTGTGTCTCAGAACAAGAAGTGACTGTAATACCGACTCACCCTTTTCCGGGGGCATTGCAACTCTTTCTTTTATTCTGTAGGCATTCATTGAAAGAAGCTCACCGCCGACACAAAAGACAATTGCACAGATAAAAAATACCTTGGCATCGGAAAGACCCGCTGAATTGAGAGCACTTCTTATAACCTGAAATGCACCGACAACCACACCGCCGGCTCCTGCACCGATGGAAACCCACTGAGCAACTCTTGACCGCTCATCGGAATGAGGAGATGAAAGAGGAATCAAGCCCCAGAGAGCTACATCCTGGAAAGAGTAGAAAAAGTCAAACATAAAATATGTTACAAGAAGATAAATCACCTGCATATTCTCTGAAAGATTGAAATTAAAGAACATAGCAAGAGATATAAGTCCGAGAATAGGCGGAAAATAAAGGTGGTAAGGACGAAGCTTCATGTAAGGCTTATGATTTCTTCTGTCAACAATAGCACCTATAAGGGGATCGTTTATTGCATCCCACACGTGACTTAAGGTAAAAACCGAGCCAACCTTTACAGGGTCCATATGCAGAAGGTTTATACAGAAATATCTCAGCCAGCCTGAAACATAACCGTATGTCATATTCTGACCTGTAAGTCCCGATGCATAGGCAAAAATCTCATTATTCGGAACATAGCCTTCTCCCTTTGTTTCTTTTGATAAAAGGAAAAACGGTTTCATAAACACTCTCCTTTATTAATACTTACTTCATAATTGTACCACAGCAAATAAAACAAGTAAATATAAATACATAACAAAAAACAAATGCAATTTTTGACAGCAAAAGCTACGCTTGAAAAAAGAATCGGGATTGCACCTGCAACCCCGAAACGTTTATTTATACTGATATACTCTTACATAGTCAACAATGTACTGATATTCCTTTGTCTTGTCAAGACCTGAGTCCTCGGCAACACCGTTTTCTCCGCCCATTTCATAAGAGAGAATAAGATATTCTGGATTCTGTGAAACACCACCGAAATCAGTTCTGTAGCTTTCTACACCGTTTATGTAGAAAATATATTCATTTTCATTCCATTCAAGACCATAGGTATTATATTCCTCATAAGGATTGCCCTTTATAAGGAATTTCTTTGCACCCATTTTCTGATGAGCATCACCGTAGCCGTCAAAGTGAAGATTTGAAGTAACCGCATTCTTTACGGTATCATCAATACAGTCACTTTCAAAAATATCAATTTCAGTACCATCTGTGCCGCTGCCGTCTTCTTCATAAACACCGTCGTTCATAAGCCAGAATGCAGCCCATGCAGTAGGACAATCGGGAAGAATACATCTTACCTCAAAATATCCGTACTTCTGAGAGAATCCGTTTTCTGCATCATCATCGGTATCAATACCTGCGCTGTACCAGCCTTCTCCCGTACCACCCATACCTTCTGTAAGGTACTTCATAGGAATAACAAGATTTCCGTTTTCGGTATAAGGAATGGCATTATTCCAGTAAGCGCCCTTTCTGGGCTGGCTGTCTTTTCCCCAGACATAATGACCTGACCAGATATTCCAGTCAATACCGTCTTCAAAATTATCCTCAAAGGTAAGCTCAAACTTGTCCATATCAACCTTCTGTCCGAAGGGATAGTATGCAATTCCGAGGAACTGCAGTACGGTCATCATAAAAGCAAGAAGGGTGGCAAAAATTTTGTTAAACATAACATATTCTCCTTATTTCAGTTTTTATTCTTCATCGGAGCCGTCTTCAGCACCTGATTTTTCCTTGATTCTGACTATTGTCTTTTCAATTCTGTGTTCCTTTACCTCTGTTATGCTTATTTCAAGCAACTCAGTATCTGCTGTAAGCGTTTCGCCGTCTTCCGGCACAATGCCGAGAACAGAAAATACATATCCGCCGAAGGTATCAACATCCTCACAGTCAAGAGCAATTTTCAACTCTTCCTCAACATCAGAAAGCTCAGCCGTACCGCTGATTTTCCATGTTGTATCATCAACCTTCAGAATAGCGGGCTCTTCCTCCTGCTGAGTAATTGTATCCTCGTCATAATCACCGACAATGCTTTCAAGAATATCCGTAATGGTAACGATACCTGTCATTCCGCCGTATTCATCAAGAACAATAGCAAAATAATTTTTCTTCTGCTTCATATTCTTAAACAGAACGTCTGCTTTAACGGTTTCTGGCACAAAGAAAGCGGGACGGACACAGTTTTTCATTATATTGTCAAGGGTCTTAACCTTAAGTCTGAAATAAGCCTTAGCGTTGAGAACACCTACGATATTATCAACCGTATCCTTACATACGGGGAAGAAAGTATGACGGCTTTCATGAATGATTTCTTCCCATTTGTCTACAGTATCATCAAGCCACAAAAGATCAATATCGGTTCTGTGGGTTGCAATATCATCCGCAGAAAGATCATCAAACTCAAAAACATTCTGAATAAGCTCTTTTTCCTCTTCGTCTATTGTTCCGTTTTCGCTACCTGCATCAACCATCATTCTGATTTCTTCTTCAGAAACAGATTCCTCGTGTTCATTAGGATCAATGCCGAAAAGGCGGAGCATTCCGTTAGTAGAAACGGTAAGGAACCATACAACGGGAGCAAAAAGCCTTGAAATAAAGCTGATAAGTCCCGAAATCCCGAGAGCCAGGCTTTCTGCCTTTTTCATAGCAACTCTCTTAGGGACAAGCTCACCGAATACAAGAGTGAAATATGAAAGCACAAGAGTGATAACAACAACCGAAACAGAGTTAAGCGCTCCCCTTGCAGATTCGGGCACACCGAGAGTCATCAGAGCATCAACAAGTCGTGTTGCAAAGTTATCAGCAGCAAAAGCCGAGCCTAAAAATCCCGAAAGAGTAATTGCAACCTGAATTGTTGCAAGGAACTTTGCAGGTGTTGATGTAAGCTTTGCAAGACGGACGGCTTTTTTATTACCTTTTGCGGCAAGCGCTGCAAGCTTTGCATCATTCATTGAAATTATTGCAATCTCAGCAGCAGCAAAAACAGCATTAAGAGAAATTAGAAAAATTTGCAAGAGTATTTGCGGTAAGATTTCCATTATTGTTTTCCTCCAAAAACACAAAAAGACATAACCCCTCGTAAAACACAGGAGTTATGCCGGAATTTTATAAAATTGAAAAGTTTACTGCGATATCAGCAGGATTCGCCGTATCGCCGTCAGAATTATCCACTTTTGCAGATATCCTTTCACATAATTTTTTTTAATTTTAACACGGAAGTATATAAAAGTCAATAGCGGTAAAAAACTGAGAAACAAAATAAATTTTATTTCCATTTTGCATTGACTTAATCTTTTTATTAAAATATAATGTGCTTGAAAAATCCTTTTTTTCCAAGCTTATGAAACGGGGTGACTTTTTATGAAAATTCCGGCAAACAAGCCCTTTCCCTCAAAGTATCAGAAGCTTTATGATGAATGCTTCAAGGAAGAAAAGCCGCTGTTCATTATAACCGGCGACCTTACCTTCAAGAGAACTTACGGTGAAAGTGCGCTTTGTTTTACCAAAACCGCAGTTTATGCCTTCGACGAAAGCTTCGAGGGAAACCTGAAGATCATTGAGTATTCAACTCTTGAAAAAGCAAAAGTAAAGAGAATGTACGGCAATGCAACCTTCGATCTTTATCCCAAGGACGGCAAACGCCAGGTTATTATGCGTCTTTCCTTTGCAGCGGCAAACGTTGCGGATTCAGGCGCTGACTTTATTAACGGCATAATTGAACACGGTTATTCAGATGAACTTTTCTATGCTGTTGAAAACACATTCTTAAAACAGCGTTCCTTCTGTCCCAAGTGCGGAAGACGACTCCCCTCTCCCGATGCAGACTGTATAAACTGCAAGGGCAAGGGTAAGATGTTTGCAAAATTCGCTCAGTATGCACTTCCATACAAAAAAGGGCTTATAGTGTGTATGCTTCTTTCGGTTTTTGCAACCGCAATGTCACTTGTGCCGCCCTATATCACGGGACATATGGTTGACAAGGTGTTGCCCTCAGGGGAAATAAATCAGCTTTATGTGATGATTTTCCTGCTTCTCGGTGTTTATGTGTTGCAATATTCCGTATCCGCTGTACGTTCATACCTTTTAAGACTTACCGGCGACAGAATAGTTATAGGCATAAAGAAGGATATCTATGCCAAGGCACAGTATCTTCCTATGTCATTCTACGACAAAACATCAACGGGCTCGGTTATCAACCGTGTCACCTCCGATGCCGGTGCAATACAGAACTTTGTTCTTAAAATCTCTCAGGAAGCAATAGTACAGTTCTTTACCCTTGTGGGTATTCTTGTAATTATGCTTGCGCTTAACTGGAGACTCACACTGTTCTCACTTGTTCCCATTCCCCTTGTCGTATTTATCGGCAGACGCTTCGGCAAAAAAATAGGTCCTAAATATATGAGATTGTGGAGACGAGGCTCTGCAATATCAACACTTCTTGCAGATACAATTCCCGGTATCCGTATCGTAAAGGCATTCACAAACGAAGAAAGTGCCGTAAAGAAGTTTGATGCATACTGCGACGAATGGATGAAGGAATCAAAGGAAGCATCAAAAATTGCAAGTATATTCCCCGCTTTCATAACCTTCCTTGTAACCTGCGGCTCTCTTATCATCTGGGCATCAGGCGGATCCTTCGTAATCAAGGGCACAGAGGGCTTCTCAATCGGTCTTCTTGTTTCATTCATATCCTATGCAAGTATGTTCTACGGTCCCATAAACTTCTTTGCAAACTTCAGCGATACATACCAGAATACTCTTGCTTCCGCAGAAAAGATTCTTGACATTCTTGATGCAGAGCCCGAGCACAACTTCGGCAAGGGAAAGGTTCCTGCAAAGATTGACGGTAAGATTGAATTCAGAAATGTAAACTTCTCCTTTGACCGCTCAAAGAAGGTTTTAAGTAATGTAAACCTTGTTATCGAACCCGGTGACGTTGTAGGTATTGTTGGTACAACAGGTTCAGGTAAATCAACACTCATAAATCTTATAATGAGATACTATGATGAATATGAGGGAGAAATCCTTATAGACGGACAGAATCTTAAGGATATCGATATGGAATATTACCGTAATCAGATCGGTTTTGTTCAGCAGGAGCCCCTTATGTTCAAGGATACAGTCTTCAACAACATCGCCTACGGTGCAGGTAATGTTCATGTTGAGCAGGTGCTTCGTGCCGCTGATATCGCAAATGCTCACGGCTTCATCTCCCGTATGCCCGATGCATATGATACTCTTTTAGGTGAAAGAGGCATCGGTCTTTCCGGTGGTGAAAAGCAGAGAATTTCAATTGCCCGTGCAGTTATGAAAAATCCGTCAATTCTTATTTTTGACGAAGCAACCGCAGCAGTTGACTCGGAAACCGAGCATCTTATCCAGGAAGCAATTGAAAGACTTATCCGCGGCAGAACAACTCTTATGATTGCCCACAGACTTTCAACACTGAGAAATGCAAATAAGATAGTAGTTGTTGATAAGGGTGAAATTATTGAATTCGGCACTCCCGATGAGCTTATGGCTAAGCAGGGTAAGTATTATAAGCTTATCCAGATTCAGTCAATGGGCGAACAGCTCAAGGCTCAGAAGGAAGCAGAAAATTTTGAATAAGGAGGGAAAGGCTTATGATTAACTACATTGACGGTCCCGAAGTGAGAATTACCGAAAATGACGGTATTTTCGTAGATGTGGAGTTTTACCACACAAAGCAGAAATATGAAGGACTTGAGCTTCACAGACTTTTCCCCCGTTCAGGATCAAACAAATATATAGTACTTCTCGACAGCGAGGGTGAACAGATTGCAATTATCAGAAATATCGACAATCTCGACCCGGATTCAAAAGCTCTTGTTGAAAAAGTGCTTGAGGAATATTATATGATTCCGAAAATCACAAAATTTATCTCTATGACCGAAAAGTTCAAGATCTGGATGTGGACGGCAGAAACCGACAGAGGTACAATTACATTTGAAATAAGAAATCACATAGCATCAATAAAGCCCCTTTATGACGGCAGAGTTCTTATTAAGGACGCAAACGATAACCGTTATGAAATTCCGGACTACAGACTTCTCGACAAGGAAAGTCAGAAGATGCTGATCCCCAAACTTTAATAAAGGAGAAAAATTATGAAACTTGTTATTGCTATTGTAAATAATGACGACAGCGCAGTTGTAGCATCTGCTCTTACAAAAGAAAATTTTATTGTTACAAAGCTTTCCACAACAGGCGGCTTCCTTATGGTAGGCAACACAACCTTCCTCATCGGTACTGAGGACAAGGATATTCCCAGACTCAAGCAAATTATATCAAAATATTCAAGAACACGTATGCATCAGGCTGCAACCACCGAATCCTTCGGAAGAGGCTTCGCAGAGGGCGCACTTCAGCAGGACGTAACCGTCGGCGGTGCTACCGTATTCGTACTCTCTGTTGATTCTATGGATAAGTATTAATAAACACTTATAAATCTCCGTATAAAAGACTACAGGCTTATCGTTTCTGATAAGCCTGTAGTTCTTTTCAGACTGTTTACACAGTCCTTTTAACTGTATTTTTATTCTGAAATCAATAATGGTATGCACCGCATCCGCAAACCTGATTTATTCTGAACAATCTCCAGAAAAAGCTTATTATTTTATAGAAAAATCCTATAAAACCGTCTTTATGACAGTTACAACCGCAAGTTACCTGTAAATATGCACCGCAATAATCACATCTAAAATCTTTATTTTCATCATTATGTTCAGTTACAGGCAAATCCTCTCTTGTATAGTAATTACAATTTTCGCAGTATGTTCGCCTAATTCCTTCATATTTACATGTTGCAGGATTAATTTTTTCATAATAACTGTGTCCTGATGCCACCTGATATATTTCTGTTTCTTCTGTTTTACATGATGAACAGATGCGTTTTCTTACACCGTCTTTTGTGCAGGAAGGATTTGAAACATTTTCCCATTCTCCGAAGAAATGCTCCTCTGATCTGGGAATTATCTTGCCTTCTTCAAGAAGCTCACCGCAATATTGACAGTAAATATCTCCTGAATATCCTTCACGGCTGCAACTTGCATCTAAAGCAAACTGTTCCACCTTTGCAGAATGTGAGCAATTTGAAATATCAACAAACTTTCTGTTGTATTTCATTGCGTAATCATAAGCAGTTGATCCGGTATAACCACATATTGTATATCCGCTCCAGATTGTTTCAAACGAATCGTTTATATAGCAATCCGGATTAATGAATGTCAGAGTTTTTTCTCTCTTAAGACTTTCCTGCAATTCCATCTCATTGTCTGCGTAGAAATGTACGATTGAAGCAACGGTATTTGTTTCACTGAGGGGTGAAAATCTTCCGAGCCATTCAAAATCTTCATCAAGAATATATCCGTCAATGTATGTGGGTAAAACACTAAATGTTGGCACATAAAGTGTAGTTGCATCATCAGCAAAACCTTTTACATCCTTAAACCAATATAATTTACGAAGACCTTCTTCCACAAAAAAGGATAACTGAATTGACTGAATATAGTCACCATATTGCATTTCTAAATATAACAGCTCATCCGGCATTGCTTTTAACCCTTCCAAAGAAAAACCGCCATTAAATTTTTCCATCCATTCGTTAAGAAGTGCAATAACTTCATTAGCATAGCTTTCAGTAAATGTAGGATGAAATCTGCCTATTCTGTAAAAATCGTCTGAATTTTCATCATAAGCTAAAGAGAATGTACCGAAGTTATCAACACTTTCGGGAACACCAACATCTAATCTGACATATTCACCAGACTCAACATCAAAAGATCCCTGCATCGCAAAGTCTGCAATAACCCTTGTGCCGGCTTTTATTTCGTAATCATCAGGCATTTCATTTTTCTTTGAATACAGAAGAATGTCATTAATATATAAAACACCATTCTCCCAGTTTGTTTCATCAATAAAAAATGCGGAGTCAGAGAACGCTAAATAACTGATACCGTATAAAGCCTGTGCGTTCAGGTTTATTTCAGTCAGATTTTTGCAACCTTCAAAAGCTGCTGCATGAATGAACAAATTTCTCTTCTCCGACACAAAATCCACACGGGATAATGCCGAATGGTAAAAAGCCTCACGACCTATCATATCAACATTTTCAGGAATAACAATATAATCGAGCTGAGCATAACAAAATGTACCGTCATAAATACTGTTTACAGTTTGCGGAATAACATAAGTTGCGGCAGCCTTTCCCCGGGGATAGCATATCAATTCTGAACAATCCTTATTAAAAAGCACACCATCAACAGTGGTCAATGTCGGATGAGTATCAGACACTTCTATTGCCGTAAGCTCGTTCAACCTGGCAAAGGCACTTGCCCTCAACATAGTAACAGTATCGCTGATTATAACTTTTTTTACAGTTTTTTCAGCAACAATAACATGCGACCGAATTGCATTTGTATATTCTTCACTGCCGTTTGCAATAAGCGTTCCGTCTGCATAAAGATTCCAGGAAAAATCACAGAAAGAATGCCCAGAACAAGCATAAGATTCAATTATTTCCCCGTGGTCGTGAGCAAAAGACATTGGAATTGTCCCCAACAGCATAAGAACAGCAAGCAACAACGAAATAGCTTTTTTAATTTTCCGTTTCATATTTCCACCTCAAAAACATAAAATTATCCCATATCGGGATATTTTTATTATACCGATATGGGATAATAAAGTCAAGAGGTGATTAAATGCGATTAAAAGAGCTGCGTAAAGCAAAAGGCATATCGCAATTAAAATTAGCTTTAGACTTAAATACCAATCAAAACACCATAAGCAGATACGAAACGGGAGAACGGGAGCCCGGAATTGCCGAACTGATAAAAATTGCAGACTATTTCAATGTATCTGTTGATTATCTGCTGGAAAGAACAGAAAATCCGAATATAAACAAATAAAAAGAGCTATAAAAACGCGAAAGTTTTTTATAGCTCCTATTTTTTATGAAATAAGCATATTTATAAAATAGAGAATAAGTATATGTGCGGGATAGAATGCATAGAAAAAATACTTATTCATTTTCTTGCCTCTTTTGCCGCTATAAAGGGCAAGAGGAATAACACAGAATGCCGCATAGACCTGAGAAGGTACAATGCCGATATTTAACGGGAAAATATATACAAATACGGTCATAAGTCCCGAAAGAGCAAAGCCCAGGTACTTAACACCTGTTTTTACCGTTGAGAACATATACATAAGTGTTATTACGACAACACCCATAAACCCGTAATCGCTTGAAAGGAAATGTGCGCCCAGTCCGCAGGCAACTGTTGTAATGACACCAAGGACACCTAAACGATTTTTTCGGAAGAAATCAAGGCAATATACCGAGATAAGACCTAAAAACAGTGTAAAAAATACATTCTGCTTAAAAAACTCAAGATATTCACCGTTAAATGCCATATCATAAGGCACTTCGGAAACAGCACAGAACACAAGAAGTCTTACGGCATAACGCAGTTTGTTTTTTGTATGTACTGCACCTTCGGCTATCATAAAGGCAAAAATCGGGAATGCAATTCGTCCGATGCTTCTTAATACATTAGGCTCGGGACCGAGAAAAATTACACTTGCATGGTCAATAACCATTGCTGCCATTGCAATAAGCTTCAACGCATTTGATGAAAGAAATCCGAATTTTTTCTTAGCTGCCATTTTCGTTCACCTGCTGCATTCTTTCCTGACGGGACTGCTCAACCTTTCTTGTGATATCCTCCATATATTCACCGTGAAGCTTGAATTTTGTTGAGAATACGATAATTGAAAGGATGAAGAAAATGGGAGGAATTACGTACATTACTGCGGAAATTGCATTTTTCACCTTTGCAGGGTAAATTATCTTTCCGTTACTGTCGGGTTTAAGGGAATTAAAGCCTGAAACACCGAGAGCAAGATAGAGAATAACCGTCTGTGCGGTATAAGCCATTTTCTGCAGGAAGCCCTTCATAGAGAAGGTAACGGATTCGCGTCTTACACCCATTTTTACTTCGCCGTAGTCAACAACATCAGCAAGGAATACGGTCTGAGAAATAAACATTGATGCTGTACCTATCTGAGTCAGAACATAGAAAATGTTAAGAAGCATAAGATTTCCCATAAACTGACCTGAAAGGAACATACCTATGTAACCTGCAAGGGACAGCGAAAGGGAGAACTGATATGTTCTTCTTCTTGTTGTGAATTTCATCATTACGGGAATTACAAGCATACCGAGAACGGAGCCCACGGTACCGAAAAGAGAGAAGGTTGACTGTGCACCCGTATCGCCGATAACTGCTTCAAAGAAGTAGTCAAGAACACCTGTGGTTGTATAGAAGCCTGCATTTGACAGCATTGCAAAAAGCATAAATACACGAAGCTGGTCATTTTCCTTTATAACTGAGAAAATCTTCTTAAAGGAGAATTTTTCCTGGGGTGTTACGTGAACATTTTCCTTTACCTTGCTCATTGAAAGCACGGAGAAAAATACAAGGAAAATACTGCAAATTGCAGCTGTAGTTGTGTAACCGCTCTGTGTCCATACGTTTGTAGTTGAGCCGTCTGCATTGTTTATAACATTACCGAGAGCATTAAGAAGCATAGGAGAGCCCATACTTACAATACCCTGACCGATACCTGAAAAAGCACGGGCAATTGTTGCAAGAATACTTCTTTCGTCAGGGTCTGTTGTGAAAGAGGGTACCATTGACCAATATGGGATGTCTGCAGAAGTGTTTGTCATTCCCCACATAACATACATTACGGAAATATACACATAAAGCCATATTGAGGGGGTCCCTCCGTTCAATCCCGTTGTAAAACCGGGATTAAAAAACAGGAAGAACAATACTATTGAGTTCATAAGAGAACCTGCAACAACCCAGGGACGGTATCTGCCGAATTTGGTGTTTGTGCTGTCAACAATTGTTCCCATCATAGGGTCGTTTACGCCGTCCCATATTCTTGAAACGGCTGTAAGACCTAAAAGAAAATTCGTATTAAGTCCGAGCACATTTGTAAGGTACTTATTAAGTCTGCCGTTGAACATACCATAGCTGAGGTCAAGTCCCACGGCACCCGTTCCGTACCATATTTTATCGGTAAAATCTTTTACTTTACTCATAAGGATAAATCCTTTCCTCTGTTATGCATATATATATTAACATAAGAAAAAACGTGTTTCAATCAGTTTTTTGTTTCTTCATTTTTAACAATAAGGTAAGTTTTTCTGAAATCTTCTTTTGCCCAACCGTTTTCAACGCCTTTGCCAAGCGCGGCGCGGGCAGCTTTCATGCCGGGCATATAAAAATCCTCAGCCTCTGCAATTTTGTTGCAGATTGAAATATCCTTATACATATTTTCCATGGAAAATGCAGTTGTCCAGTCCTCATTTTTGAGATTTTCTCTCTGCACTGCCATATAGGAATTATTTGCTCCTCCTGCGGCTACCGCATCAGCAAAATTATCTATAGAGATACCGAGCTTCTGTGCCAGAAGAAGTGTTTCATTAACACCGTTCTGAATTTCGGCAACAAGGGTATTGTGACAGATTTTTGCACACAGTCCCTTGCCGTTTTCACCCATATATATTACCTTTTGTCCCATATAGGAAAGGATAGGCTCAATTACGGGGAAAAGGCTCTCGTCACAGCCTGCAAGCACACCGAGCGTTCCCTTTATTGCATCTGCTTTTGAGCGGACTACGGGACAGTCAGCAAACTGCGCACCCGTCTTTTTGACCTTTTCTGCCACCTCAACAGATACCCAGGGCTCAATAGTGCTCATATCAATACAGATTTTACCCTCGTGAAGCGCAGGGAGCATTTCTTCATAAGCCTTTCTTACGTGCTCACCCGTAGGAATCATTGTAATTATAATATCAGCCTTTTGGGCTACCTCAAGATTAGAATAACAGCCGATACAACCGAAGCTCTCAAGCTTTTTAATCTGCGAATCCTTATGGTCATTGCAATATACGGTGTCAGAGTGCTTCTTTACAATGTTTTCACACATACTTTCACCCATTATACCAAGACCTATGAAGCCAATTTTCATATTATTTCTCTCCGTTTTGTTCTCTTTTTTTGTCAAGATTTCTGTTTCTTATATACGTAATAAGGTCAAGCCCTACCATTGTTATGTTAAGGAAATAGAAAAACAGTACGTACCATTTTGCGGAAAATGAAGCCATATATGCTTCATTCATAAACTTTGAAGCAATGCCTGCAATGTAACCGAAAAATATCAGAAGAAGAAAAGGAAGACTCTTCCCCTTTGCTGTCCTTGCCTTGTAAGATTTGATAACATTAAGAGGCCACGAAGCACCAAAGGACACAATCATAACAATTTCAAGAAACTCAGCCATAACATATCTCTTTTCTGAAAAATAATATAACAAGGGTATTGTACCAAAAAGTCCTCCATTTGTCAAAAGACAAACAAGGGACTGTTTTTCTTTACGCTTCGCTGCCCTCTCAGGGTTCGAATCCCTCTAAGCAGAAAATACCACTCACACATTTGTGTGAATGGTATTGTTTTGGCCCGCTCGAAGGGATTCGAACCCCCGTTCTTCAGAATCGGAATCTGCTGCGTTATCCAGCTGCGCCACGAGCGGATATACACATTTTACAATAAACATACCGCCAAAGTCAATATTTACAGGACAAAAAACACCACTTACGTCTTTGAAGGATATTTTCCTTTGATGGGATTGGAAGCCTGAAAAAGCAACAAAATGCCAAGCGACTGCCAAAGTCTGGTTCTTATA
Source organism: Acutalibacteraceae bacterium (assembly GCA_045652065.1). Taxonomy (GTDB): domain Bacteria; phylum Bacillota; class Clostridia; order Oscillospirales; family Acutalibacteraceae; genus RUG806. The sequence continues at coordinate 7,781 of JAZRTO010000070.1, read as the reverse complement.
CTTTTCTTTGATAAGTAATTTAAATTCTGTAGGTTCAATTTGCATATTTTCGCAAAAAACGGAAAAAGTAATAACATAAAATTAGCGGAGGTATTGCAATGTTTAAACACGAAAAAATGCTTTTCCACCCTGTTTCGGTAGAAAAACCAAACCCTCAATATGCGGCATTGCTTCAGGAACAGCTCGGTGGCGGAAACGGTGAACTCAAAGCTGCAATGCAATATATGTCTCAAAGTTTCCGAATCAAGGACCCTGAAATCAAAGACCTTTTCCTTGATATTGCCGCTGAGGAGCTCGGCCATATGGAAATGATAGCGCAAACCATTAATTTGCTTAACGGTCACGATGTTGATGCTTCTAAGGTTGAGGCCGGCGAAATCCAGTCACATGTTATTCTCGGGTTAAATCCCGGGCTTATAAATGCATCAGGTTATTCCTGGACGGCAGACTATGTAACCGTAACGGGAGATTTATGTGCCGATTTGCTCAGCAATATCGCATCGGAACAGCGTGCAAAGGTTGTTTATGAATATCTTTACCGACAAATTGAAGATAAAAATGTCCGTGAGACTATCGACTTTCTTTTAAACCGTGAGGAAGCACATAATCAGATGTTCCGTGATGCATTCAACAAAGTACAAAATTCCGGCTCAAATAAAGATTTCGGCACAACAAAAGCAGCACGCATGTATTTTTCTATGTCTGACCCGGGACCAAATGCCTTTTCCGATAATGAAACCGGACCTGTATCATTTGAGTAAGCCTGCACTTTATACAGCTGCAATAATTAACGGCATAAGCTTGCGGTAAAAAGCAAACTTATGCCGATTTAGTTTGTGAGATAATTTTTGCCTCTTCACGGGAAGCTGTGAGATCTAAAAAATAAACATTAAAAAAAGAGCATACAAACCAATTGATCTTTAACCTGATCTTTGTTATACTCAGGATAAAGGAGAGGGTGTTTATATGTGCTATTTTCTTTACGGTGCTGTAAATAAAGATGTCAATTCATATGAATATGACAAAGCAATTAAAAATTCAAAATATCGTTTTAATTATGGAACTTCCGATGACTTAAACACCTGTGTTGAAAATTGTAACAACACTTACAGAATCACCGTGGGCTGCTGTGATTGCAATACTGCCATCGGGAAGAAAGATGTTGATCAAGAAGAATTAAAAGACTTTGAAGAATTACTTTTGAATCTTAAAAATGTCCGTGGAATAAAACATATCTTATTGAGCAAAAATTGGGCATTAAAAACAAACTCAAAACAGGAAACAGTACATATAGACGATATTGATATTTTATTTTTCCTTGCAAATATAGAAGATAACTGTTTATATAAAATAGAACTATATCCGCGGTATTATTAATTTTAACCTGGATCTGAAAATCAAAAAACTTACGGGATGTATCATTTGATACACCCCGAATTTTTATGCTTCTTTTACACCGAGACCTAATTCATCGGCATATTTTTTCATTGCTTCAATGCAGATTTCAGCTACCTGCTTTACTTCAAGACCGAGCATTTCACAGCCCTTTCTGATAATTTCTCTGTCGCACTTTGCAGCGAATTTCTTATCCTTGAACTTCTTCATAAAGCTGCCGATTTCCATATCGGTAATGCCCATAGGTCTCATTCTTGCAGCCGCCTGAATTATGCCTGTAAGCTCATCCACGGTATAAAGAGATTTTTCCGCATTGTTAAGAGGTTCAACATCATTACAATGTCCGAAGCCGTGAGCAAGGATTACTCTTATTTCCTGATCGGTAAGCCCTGCTTCTTTAAGCGGAGCCTCTGTGTGCTGAAGATGCTCCTCGGGAAACTGCTCATAGTCATAATCGTGAAGATAGCCGAGTGCCTCCCAATGCTTTTTGTCCTCACCGAAAAATTCTGCCATAGCGCCCATTGCCGCGGACACATTTTTTGCGTGAAGAAAAAGATGATCTTGAGTTGTGGTGGTAGCAAGCAGTTCTTTTGCGCGTTCTATAGTAAGCATTTTATTCACCTTGATTTTTTTATAATTACAGCTTCATCTGTTCATTGATTTTCTTCATAAAATCAATGTCAACCTTGACAATTTCTCTGTCGTAGGTAAGAAGTCCGTTTGTTTCATCTTCAACGTCACTAACTTCTGTATACACAAGAGCAGAAAGTCCCTTTTTGGCAATAAGAGGCTTAAGTCGCTTAATATAAAGTGTCTCAAGTGCTTTTTCGAGGGCAGCCTTTGACTTATATATTCTGTAACCGAAGGTTTTTTCCGTATTGAAGCGATGTCCGTCAATTGACATTGAATAGCCGCCGAATTCCGTAAGACATACGGCTCTGTCATCCTTTCTTCCGTATTTGGGGAAGATAAAGGGTGTGAAGTAAATGTGAAAGCTGTTTACATCACCGGCGCCCTGGTCGTGCCAGCCTGATGCGTGGTCAATTACTCTTGTAGGATCCTTTTCACGGAAAAATTCAGCTGCTTTCACGGAATCAAACTGTCCCCAACCCTCGTTGAAGGGTACCCACAGACAAATTGATACAACATTATAAAGACCGTTTATCATTCTTTCTGCATCAACATAATACTCGTCTCTGCCCTTTTTATCTTCACGGGAGAAAAGCTTGTAATTTTCCTTTGTATCCTTAACTCCGAGTGTTCTCTTAAGACCTGTAGCAAGAGCAAATGCAGGAAGAATTGTAGTTGCGGCATTATTATATACATCACCGCCGTTAATCATATCCTGCCATACAAGCATACCCAGTCTGTCACAATGATAATACCAACGAAGGGGTTCAATCTTAATATGCTTACGAAGCATATTAAAGCCCATTTCCTTCATTGTAACAATATCGTAAATAAGAGCTTCATCAGAGGGAGCAGTATACATACCGTCACTCCAGTAGCCCTGGTCAAGAAGACCGTTCTGGAAATAAGGCTCGTTATTGAGCATAAGACGGGTAAATCCCTTGCTGTCCTTTCCGATACCGAACTTTCTCATACCGAAATAGCTTTTTACTTCATCACAAGAGGACTTTACAACAAGATCATAAAGCTTAGGATTTTCGGGGCTCCACTTTTCATAGTCTGCTATTTTAAGCACTACGGAGCCTGCGGTGGTTGAAGCCGAGCAGAGAACCTTTTCACCGTCAAAAGCGGTAACAGCTACTTCGCCAAGATTTCCTACAGCTTCAATTTCAACCTTAAGTGTATGGTTATCAATATCAGGAGTAATTTTAAGAGATTTTATATAGCTTTCGGGAACCTCCTCAAGCCATACTGTCTGCCATATACCCGACTGAGGAGTATACCATATATTGCCTCTTTTTGAGGTCTGCTTACCGGATGCCTGAGAGGACATTTCTGAGGGGTCAGTTACCTTAAGAGTAATTTCATTCTCTCCGTCCTTAAGTGCCTTTGTTATATCAATTTCAAATGGGAAATAACCGCCTGTATGTGTGCCGAAACATACACCGTTTACACTTACCTCGCATTTATAGTCAACTGCACCGAAGTGAAGAATAGCTCTGTCACCCGTTTTTGTGAAATTGAATTTCTTTCTGTAATAAAGGGTATCCTCGGGAGTTACATTTCTTCCCACACCGCTTAAAAGACTCTCGGGACTGAAGGGAACTACAATATCTCCCTCATATCCGCTAAAGGGTTTACCTGTAGGGTAAATAGCATATTCCCATATACCGTTAAGACAAACATAAGAATCTCTTACCATCTGAGGACGAGGGTATTCTGACAGGGGCATTTCCTTGTTTAATTCTCTGCCCCAGCGTGTATATAACTGTTCCATAATTTATTCCTCCAAATTTAATATAGCATCAATTACTTCTGAAACCTTGTTAACTTCTCTGTCTGCCGGATCAATTTTTGCGTCCCAGTACCCCGTTGATTTCATCCATACGGTTTTCCAGCCGGCATCCCTTGCTCCTTTGATATCATTTATAGGATTGTCACCTACATAAACCATTTCCTCGGGGCTGAAACCCATTTTTTTCCGCATTATATCAAAAATCTCTCTGTCAGGCTTATGTACTCCGTAATCACCTGTAGCAATTATCTCATCAAAATGAGAGTGAAGCTCCAGCATATCAATTTTTGCATACTGCAAATTATGATTCCCGTTTGTAATAAGTCCCGTTTTAAGACCCCTTGACCTTAGCGCTTCAAGCATTGGTATTGTTTCCGGAAAAGGAACTGCTGTAATTGCAAAATATTTATAAATAAATGAACAATAAGCCTCAAAGGGCGGAATCACCTTAAAAACACCTTTTTCAGCGAGATAACCGTGGATATGCTCCCAACCGAAATAAACAAAATGGTCATCGGCATAACACCAGAGTTCTCCTATTTCTCCGTCACTTATTTCATCGTTCACAGAGAACTCTTCTCGAAGCCTGGGAACAAGACTTTTAAGCGTCCCGTGACGGTCAAAAAGTGTATGGTCAAGATCAAAAATTACTGCCTTTATCATCGCTTAAACATATCCTCAAAATCTATTCCTGCTGCTTCCCCAAGGGGCAAATCAACCGGAACACCTGTGTATGCTGACTTATAAATTGCAAGTACTGCTTCAAGAGCGCGTTTTCCTGCTTCTGCATCAACATAGGGTGCTCTGTCCTCTTTTATTGCAAGAGCCATATCCTCAAACAGACTGGCGTGACCGTTTCCGTACACATTAAGCGTTTTTTCGTGGAAGCCGTCCTTGCTTTCTTCAGGCGCATCAGAAAATTGCCATACATCAATTGTATTTGCACTTTTTCCGCCAAGCTTCACTGCACCTTTTTCGCCAATTACCGTAAGATGCTCTTCCATATTGGCACCTGCTACATTTACAGTACCTTCAACCGTGGCAATAACACCATTTTCAAACTCAAAAACAGCTGTTCCAACATCCTCAGCCTCTATATAAGGATGAAACTGATTCTTCGTTATACCGTAAACTCTTTTGAGCTTATCTCCACACATCCATCTTAAAAGGTCGATACCGTGAATACACTGATTCATCAGCGTTCCGCCGTCACTTTCATACCTTCCTCTCCAGTCTGCCTGGGAATAATAGTCCTTACCTCTCGACCAGCGCACAGTAATGGCAGCATTTGAAAGTCTTCCGAATCTTCCGCTTTCCAGGGCAGCGCGCATTTCCTGAACAGCGATATTAAAGCGGTTCTGGTGGCAGGCGGCAACCTTTACATTATACTCCCTTGAAAGGCGGATTATCTCATCGGCATCCTTTATGCTCATTGCCATAGGCTTTTCTATAATTACATTTATTCCTCTTTTTATAGCTTCAATTGCAGCATTTGCGTGAAGACCGCTGGGAAGCGCAATACTGACAAGCTCAGGCTTCTCCTTATCATACATTTCACGATAATCAGCATATCTTCTTATACTCTCATTGTCAGAAAAGCCTGCACGATCAAACATATCATTAATGTGAGAAGAATCAATATCACACACAGCAAGTATATGAAAATCGTTTTTTAGTGCAGCCTTTATATGATTTGGGGATACCCTGCCGCAGCCCACAAGTGCATACCTCATAGAAACTCTCCATAAAAAGTTATATATAGTTATTTTAATATAGCAGCTAATTTATGTCAAGAGAACAAAAAAATATCCTTCCCACATAAGTGGGAAGGAATTTTTTGATTTTATGCTATACCGAAAAGGTTTCTGAAGAAATCGCCGATCTTCTTGAAGAGTCTTAACAGCCACTCCCAGAAATTGAACTTGCCTGTTCCGCTGTCACCTTCACCGTCATCGTCATAAACTGCACCGGATATAGTTATTCTTACATCGCCTGTATTTGCAGGAATTGTATAGTAACCTTCTTCATCGGGTGTTATGGGATCACCATTTAAGTAAACAATAAATGTTTCATAAGCGAAGGAGCTGGTTGAACGAACTCTGAAGTGAACATCATAATCATCAGACCAATACATTGTTGCACCTTCATATGTTGTGAACAGGTCTTCAACAATGATATATGTGTTGTTCATAGGAGTAAACTTGATTGTTCTTAATCTTCCGCCTTCAACAACCTCAATAGTCTTTGTTGTCTGAAGAGCACCGCTTACCGCTGTAAGTGTTACTGTACCGATACCAACTGCAAGAAGCTTGCCGTTTGAGTATGCAACAATATTTTCATTGGAAGAGAACCACTTAACATTGCCTGCGCTTACGCTTATATCTTCATTGTACTTAATTACATTAAGCTCAATTACTGTACCTACATAGCAGATACCGAAGCCTTCAATAGCAAGCTCGAAGCCTGCATCGGGATATGCATCACTGATTGTATTCTTGATATCCTGTACAGCCTTATCAACCTTAGACTGTTCGCTTGCAAGATATCCGTCATTACGATTCTTAAGAACTGCCTGGAGCTTTGCTCTGCCTTCTGCAGGAATATCACCCTCAGCAAGAATTCTCTCTACGGTTGCCATTATCTTGTCGTATTCTGTGTAATCAGCACGGACAACCTTTTCTGTAATCTTATGACTTGCATCATTCTTACATGTGAATGTGTAGTAACCGTCTTCTGTTGCTGTGGGTCTTGTAAGGTTAGCTTCGCTCTTTGTCATATCATAATCGTGACCGAGAGCATCAACAGTTGTGTTAACTCTGCTAAGCTCCTCATCGCATACTGAACAGTATACAACTGTATCATAAGAGCCGTCAGTGTCGCAAGTTGCCTTGATGTCATTTTCAATTACAGCTTCCGCTTCTGTATGACCTGTTGCAGGAACAACAGTCTGTTCAGCAAGAACTTCCTTACATCTATTACACTTCTTACCCTCTGTAAGACCTGTTTCTGTACATGTAGGTGCTACTGCTTCAGCAATTACTTCATCATGACCGAGTGCAGGAACTGTAGTTGTAACTCTGCTGATTTCTGTTCCGCATACTGAACAATTAATGACTGTATCATATGAACCGTCAGCATCACAGGTTGCATCAACATTGTTTTCAGTTACAGCTTCACTTGCGGTATGATCTGCTGTGGGAACTTCTTCCTGAGCTACGAGAATTTCATCGCAAACTGAACACTTTTTACCTTCTGTAAGACCTGTGTCCTGACATGTGGGAGCTACAGCGGGAATTGTTTCTTCTGTATGAGCTACTGTGGGAACTTCTTCCTGAGCTACGAGAATCTCACCGCAAACCGAACACTTTGTACCGGCTGTAAGACCGGTTTCCTTACATGTGGGAGCTACAGAGGGAATTGTTTCTTCTGTATGACCGAGTACATCAATTTCTTCCTGAGCGTCAAGCACCGTACCACAAGCCGCACAATGTGAACCTTCTGTCAGACCTATATCATCACAATCGGGAGCAACTGCTTCATCTGTTACAATATTTTCGTGATTTTCAGGATTAAGTATTGTAAGAGATCTTGTTGTAGTGTCTTCGCAGCCAACATATTCATCGGTTGCTACATTATCACACTTCTGGCCCATCGTTCCATAAGTCTTACAAGTTGATTCTATTATAATTTCTACGTCAACAAAGTGATGAGCTCTCTTTTCAATGGCCTGTGTGCTGATTTCGTGATCACAATACTCACAAAGGATTGCCTTGTATCCATCTGCTTCACAAGTTGCCTTCTGCATTACTGTGTAGTCTGCTTCTGCCTTATGAGCATCTTCAACTATTGCTACTTCTCTTGTGTCAAGTACTGCATCACAGTATTCACAGTAAAGTTTTTCTTCGCCAACTGCTGAACATGTGGGTGCTTTTGTCTGGATGTATTCTGCTTCTTCGGTGTG
>JAZRTO010000069.1:0-53375 GCA_045652065.1 Acutalibacteraceae bacterium | reverse complement strand
TAAATAAATCCTCACGAACCAAAGAATCATCCAAGTTCATTTCCATTTTTTCTTTGCAAAAAGAAAATGTAAAACTTGTTCTAACCGCATATTCATCAGTAATTTTATCCCCTAGGTTAAAATACGGGTTTGTTGGGTCTACAAAAGCATTATCATTTTCAATGTTTGTATAAACATCTTTTAAACCGTTCCAAAAGTCTTCAGACGAAGATAACCATGAACTACATAATAAAAAACAATGAATCATAGAAAGACTTGCGCTTATCTCCTCGTCACTCATTTTACATTCGTTTTTTAAATACTCATAAAGAACAAATAATGCCATAACATCACAACAAATTTCTTCTAATAATTTAGCATCAGAATTATTAAGCAGTTTTTCAATAATTTTTCGAAAGATGTCACTATCTTTTTTATCGTTATTTTCACCTAATATTGAATTGATTTCATTTTCTAGTTCAATAAGTTCTTTACATAATTTACAATACTCAATTACGTGTTTCTGTATAGTCTTAGATAAGTCGTTTTTCTTTCTAAAGGCCACATGCGATATTTCATGACAAAAACCAAAGATACGCGCAATATTAAATTCTTGTTGATGACCAACCTTATCCAATATATCATTTATGTCTTCATATTCATTGTATGGTGGAAATTTCATATCCAATTTTGAATATTCCTCTGCTATATAGCGAGAAAATGCAGGCTGTTTTTCCAACCTATTTGCTAAAAAGAGTAAAAGCATTGATTTATAGTAATTAACAAAAAAATCCTGTGGAATTAAATCGCCTACATTTATATATGTAAAATACATAAATAAAAATCTTCCATAAATATCCCAAAAATGGTTGTCCCAAGCCATAAAATTACAATCTGACATTTGTATATATCTTGGGTAAACTTCTGTTGTATAACAATCTAAAACAAAAATAGGTTCATTAAAATCTCCGCCAAGGACATAATCAGCAAGTGTTTGAAATTGTTGATAAATATCTGGCGTTTCTTGTAAACGTGGGTTCTTTAAACTATGGCAGGATAGCTCCAAATATTCAGTTGGCGTCATGATGATTTCCCTTTCTTTGTCGGAGATTTGGTGTTTTTATTATCAAGAGCATACAGCTTGTTAAAGAATTTCTCTACTTGTTTTTGATTTCCTTTTACTTTAATTCCGTTCCATTCTATTTCCACTTTTGATGATACACTTATCGCTTTCACTACAATTGAAGCAACTGCAGGAATTGCAACAGTAATTATAGGCACAATAACCTGGATAACGGTATCTGCCCCTAGTGAATCCACCTCAACTAATTCACTATTATCAAAAGTTTCTTGGATCTCTGAGATTAATTCAGAACAATTTTTGGGAATATTAAAAATTAACATATCTCTTCTCCTGTCAAATTTTATACATGTATTTGCACTTTTTAAATGGCTTTTGTGTGACAATTTGCTATTAACAACCATCTGCAATCGCCGTTAGATATTTAATGATATCTTGAAATCAACTGTACTTTCAATGCACAATGCAAAAAAGCATCGATTTTCGACAAAAATGCTTATTTCTGAATTTAATAACACGCAAAAACCGCACCATAGAAATTATGCTACGATGCGGTTTGCTTTTATTATTCAATTATTTTTAATCACCTTTTCAGAAAGCAATTGTATTACTTCAGTGATTTCAGCAATCAAATCATCAATTTCGCTGACAGATTCATTTATAATTGCGACTGTCATACAGTCTGTAACTTTGGTTTTATACTCTTCCAACCTTGATTTGAAATCATTGAAATTATCAATCGATTTTTGCATATCCGAAGAAGTACTGTAGAATTGATCTTTGAATCCCAAGTTAGTAATAACTCTTATTATATCTCTTTTTTTGGAATTATCTGCGCTAGTAAATGCACACCACACCTGCTCTAATAGTTGTTTATCAAAGCAACCTATAATCAAGCCATTTAAACTATATTCTGATATTTTTGAATCCGGTTTTAAATAATCAAAAACCACTTTCTTATTGTTAAACGCCGTTAAATAGTCATCGAATTTGGTTATGCTCTCGTAAAGTGCTTTGCATTCTTCAGGAATATGTTCTCTAAAAGCAGAGCGCCGCAATTGTGGTTCAACGATTTCTGAAGATAAAATTTTACTTCGTCTAATCTCAAAGCCTGCATAAATTTCATCAAAATCAACCTCACATGGGAAGTCCACGCCATACTCATTCATCGCATAGATTTTCTGAAATAAATCTATCAATTCATTTCGGTTGAGCTGTCCTTTATAGGCTTTTTGTAACACGGCAGGCATTCCCTGCGAGATTGTTTTCTGGTCCAATCCCCAAAAATGAATTTGAAGAAATCTTTCTTCGTCACTCATTTTTACAGTTCCGTATTTTTGTTTTAGTTCATCCACAAAATCCTTTTCAACCCAGATTCCATTAACTGCCCATCTTTTTAAAGATGATAATTTGTGAGCTCCATCCCAATTCTTATAGGTTTTTCTGATTTTGTCATCAGTAAATAAATCTCCATAAGGTCCTTCCTTATATTCACCAGATTTTACTGTGAATAATATTGCTCCGTAGTCATAAAAAGCTTTTGGGAGCATATCTGTCGGGATATTTGTTGTTTTCCACAATCCAAAAACACGCTCAAAGTCTAAAAACAAAGACTTTAAAGAACGAAGATTTTCAGTTTTGCTCTCGCTAAGCAATTGCAAAATCAATTCCATATTTCGCTTTAGAAAGTTACAATATCCACTTTCGGTTTCATTATAATTAAAGATAATTGACCGTACGATGTCCCTATGTTCAGGTACGATTCGTATAGTACGACTGATTAGTTTTTCTTTAAACTCCTTATATTCATTACCGTTAATGTGGCCCTCATCTGCAACTATAATAACCTTAATGTTTTTGTTTTCACAGTAATCGTTTATTGCACCCATTAATGCTATTCGGTCAACCTTTGAGCGTTCAAAATCATCAAGAATTAATACAAGTTTCTTTTTTATCAGTTCGCCATTATGTACACACTCAACTTCGTCGCTAACTGTAAAAAAATCCTGCCAATTCAAGTTGATTGCAGTACCAACCCCCTTGACGATTTTAGACGCTTCTCCAAATGCATCAAATAATGGTTTTGTTGCCTGTTTAAATTTTTTGAAGTTATCTTTTATTAGATTTGAATTACTCTCAAAACCTCTTGAAAAAAATACATTTTCTTTTATTGTACGATGAAAATTATCAATAGATTCAATACCAAATAAAGAAATAAGCGACAATAAATATTTATCTTCTTTATTGTGTTTTTTTACAATTGATTTTAGTAAATAGGTTTTTCCACAACCCCATTTACCTGTAATTAAAATAGCTCCATTATTTTCTTTTGCAGTTATATAGTTTTGGATTTCTTTTTCTATATTCATTTTATTGTCCTCCAACTTTATGTACAAAATATCATAGCATAAATTTTGCATTAAAACAAGAAACGACAAATATTTATCTCTGTCGTTTCATAAGTTGGTTAATTTTTAATTAAACTATTATTTACAATTTCAAAAGCTCTATTTTGGATGTTATTCGTCCGGGTAACCCATTCTATCTGATTTTTTTCTTTCAGTTGCTCAGTTATACCTTCAGCCTTTTTCATTTGCTCAACAAGAGTATCAAACATATATCGTGCCTGATTTTCTATCTCTGCACAGTGCTGATACAGTTTACCTTGAGTAAGCAAGGTTAAGAATAACCCTTTCTTGTGGTTAAAAAGATAATCCTTATGTAACATACCCCATTTACCGAGGGTAATGTTTGCTTCTTCGGGTGGTAATACAAGATTTGGAATGAGATAATCACCGACATTGCGATAACTGATAGAGTTTCTGTTTGACATAAAAAGTCCTCCTTTAAATTTTGTACTTTCATTGTATAAATTAAAGAAGGTTTTGTCGAATGTGTGGATTGTAAAAATGATGCAAATAAGGATGAAAAACAAGCATTTTTGTCGAAAAACGAAGCGTTTTTGTAATGTGGATTGTTTGAATACTTGTTTTAATATTATAATTAAATATCTATATTTAGAAACGAAACATTAAATTATTATACATTGGAAATCATATTAGATCAGGATAATAAGAAGAAACAGTGAATAGTAATTTGTTATGCTCCAACCATAGTCTTAATATTGATTGAATTAAACTAATAACTATGTTACAATAAATGAAAAGGATATAAATTATTTTTGTAATCTGCTACATAATAGTAATAGTAGCATATAAAATTATAATAAGCAGAAGGGGTGTGCTTTCTAACAAATGAAAAGAAAAAGTATAACTCGTGTTCAAGATTATATAGAGATTGTTTCTGATATAATAGCTTCTAAAGATGATGATAGATTTATTATAACTTATAGAGGTGAATGCAAAGAGTATTCTACGTCTTGCGTACCTAATATTTACCGAGAAGATTATTTGAAAAACTACCAGTTTTTCGAAAAAAATATTTTTGATGAAATGAAAGCCAACAAAATATCTAAGGGTGAAGATTATTTAGAAAATGCAATTTCCGCTCAGCATGATGGGTTTCCAAGCAGACTGTTGGATGTATCATACAACTCATTAGTTGCTTTATATTTTGCCATAACACCATACTACCGTTTAAAAGAAAATGAATATGATGAAGAAAATGGAAAGGTTTTTGTGTTCTTTATAGACACAATCTTTTGTCCCGCTGGTGAAAATATTACAAAATCATATGAAGATATTATTACAAATAAAGACACTTTTCTAAACAATGCTTTATTTGCCAAAAATCATAAATTAATTGATCATTTAAAGATAAACAATAGAATAATTGCACAACAAGGAGCATTCATTCTTTTTCAGGGAAACGATGTCGAATATTTACCTAAATATATGTATGAGGAAATTATTATTCCGGCAAACTCAAAGAAAACTTTGCGTAAAGAACTAAAAGAACTTTTTGGGATTCACACTGGTTCGATTTATCCAGAAGCTGAGAATCTTATAGAGGAAATTAAGAAAAAGAGTTTAAGAATTGAAAATGCTAAGTTTGATTTTAATGATGAACTTAAACTTTTAATGTGTAATTTGAAAAATGAAATAAAGTATTATATGTTTCATATTTTCAGTAATTCAGATAAGTACCACGAATTAATTCGGCGATTTGAAAAAACGTTAAGAGGGTATCAATTAGGGTTTATTCAATTAAAAGATAATGAAAAAAATTCAGATAATTTAAAGATAATTTCTATATCAATACAAGAGTATAATGACTTGATAGATGAAGCATTTAATGAAATTAGTATTTATTATAATAATGAAGAAGTAGATTCTTCAAAGGAATTATTAAAAATAGAGGTTTAATACAAATGATGAAAAACAATAACAATTATGTTAAAATACTAAAGTATTATTTTGAAAACAACGGAGTAGATATACCTACTAGTGAACTTGATAAAATTATTGTTACCTTAAAACATTTAGGGGCATATTCGTGGTATTCAAATATTGATGATTGCGAGTATTATTTTATCAAAATCAGTTCTGTTAACAAAACAGTTGAAAAGGTGGTTGATAAAATTCCTGTTGATTTCAAGGCTGAAAAGTCGTCGAAAATACTCTTTATTGTCAACAACATCCAAGATAAACTCTATATTAATAATCCGGATTTTAAGAAAGAATTTAAAATTGCATTATCAAAAAAGCTGTCTCTTGGGAAAAACATTAAAACTATTAAAGATATATCAGCGGAATTTATAGGTGTTACAAAAAGGAAACATGAAATTGAAATAACAAGTCGTATTGATTCTTTACAGTACAGTTTCGATAATACTCCAGACAATGAAAACGCTAAAGGATATGTTTATATAGCATCATTGTTTGATATTGTGAATATGTATAATTCTGTTGGCGATTCCCTGTTCGATTTAAATGTTAGATATAAAGTTACTGACGAACTTAATGTTGAAACAGAAATATGTAAAACTTTAAGTGAAAAACCTAAAGAATTTTGGTTTAACAGTAACGGAATCACGATAATTGTTAACCACGATAATTTTAATTGTAATAGACCAAGAACAATTGAGTTTTCTAACAGCAATTCCTTTTCGGTTATAAATGGAGCCCAAACCATTTCGACTGCAGCAAAGTGGTATAGTGCAAATGAAAGAGAAAAAAGCAATCTTAAAGACGCCTGGGTCTTATTAAGGGTAATTATTGTATCTGATATCGCTCTTTCCTTTGCTAAAGATGTCAGCGTTTCATTAAATAGACAGAAAAGTATTTCTGAAGTTGATATTACTACTACATATGAATTTGCTGAAAACATTAATGCTTTAATGAATGACTGCGAAAACGATAATATTTGCTTTGAGATTAGCAAACGGGGAGGTACTCCTACATATAAATATAGTTACTACATCGATGATTTTGCACAATTGGTCGAAACTTATTTAATTCAAAAACCTGGTTCTGCGCGAAGTTCCAAAGGTGCTCTTATAGGAATTAAAGATAATGATTTCGTACGCAAAGATATTTTTAAAGATATTAAATCTGTTGACGATATTATTAAATATTATTCACCAACAAATTACGCATTTGAATTAAACAATTCCTATAAAAAGAAGCCAAAACAACAATCGGATTCAGATTCTTTAATTGATATTATCTACAAGTATGGAAATACGTATTGCATTGCCAGTGTAATTTATTGTATAAACAATAGAAAAGTTGATGATTTTACTTTGTTTGAGTACATTGATTCAAAGAACAATCCTTTCATTATAGAAAAGTTTGTAAAATGCTTTGAGTGTTTTCTTCGTGAATCTAAAATAGGTATTTTGGATTCTAATAGCTTTAAAAAAGAAGCATTATACGAAAAATTTAAAGAAAGTAAATATATGAACGATTTATTTGAATTTATCAAAGGCATAAAAAATAATCATTCAAAATAATTTTATAAATTCCATATCACAATTCATAACTAGAATATTAAATAATTTAATTTTCTGTTTTTCACATTTAGCTAACCGCCCGTTATGCAGTAGAGTGCAGTAGCAAAAGAACAGGTGGATTAGTCGAATATATGGATTATGAATTGAAAAGAATTATGAAAAAATTATCAAAAAAGCTCCGCAAAACACGGAGCTTTTACTATGTACTACAGTTAATAATAAACAAAAAATCCGAACCCTTTTCCTATTGGGAAAATTTGGTTCGGATTTTTCTGGTTTGGTGCCGGTGACCGGACTTGAACCGGTACGATGTTGCCACCGAGGGATTTTAAGTCCCTTGCGTCTGCCTATTCCGCCACACCGGCTGGTGCTTATTGCTCTAATATTATATCTGCCGGAAATGCATTTGTCAAGGTTTTTTATGGAATAGCTGAAGAAATATTTTGATTTGCGATAGTCTTTTTTTACTAAAAGAAAATTGAACATTTGGTAAAAGCATCAATTGAATGAAGCTGCAAAAAGTGTTATAAATATAAGGATAAGATTGAAGGAGGATATTTTATGTCCGGAAACACAAAGAAAAAATATATGAAAAAATCCGAAATTATTACCTTCGGTATAGGTCTTTTCGGTATTGCTCTTCTTACAGGCTGGATGCCTGATTATACCGCCACATTTTTTGCGGATTTTGCCTTCAAGGGCAAGGACTTTGATCCCGATGTAATGTCAAATATGATATCCGTTGTGTTCCTTGTTGCAGGTATTGTAGGTGCAGTGTGTGAGCTTGTTATCGGTTATCTGGTTGACAACACGAGAACAAAATTCGGCAAGGTAAAGCCTTGGGTAGGCTTCGGTGTTATACCTCTTGCTCTCATTTCAATGTTTGTTTTTGTTTCCCCTGATACAAATAATCAGACCTTTGCAATTGTGTGGATGTTTGTGATTTATTCTGCTTACACTATGGCTTGCTGTGCTGTGGAAAGCCCTGCAAACTGCTTTGGTGCACTTTGCTCTCCCGACCCTTCGGAGCGTTCAAGTGCCATTTCAATTGCATCCTTTCTTAAGTCTGTAGGACAGTCAGGCGGTATGGTTGTAATTCTTGTTGTCGGACTTGTAATGAAAGCCGTTATGGGACAGCAGCAGTTTAAAAATGCCGAGGGACAGGGACTTGATCTTGTTATTTCAACAGGAATATGCGCTCTCGGAATTATCCTTTTTACTATGATTTTCTTTGTGAACAACAAAGAAAGAGTTCCTTTTACACAGGAGAAGGTAAGCCTTAAGGACGCGGTGAAGGTTGTTTTTACAAACAAAAATCTTCTTATGGTTTCCCTTACAAAGCTTACCGGCTTCGGCAGAGGTGTTTACGGTACAGTTTCTCTTTACATAGCAATTTATCTTTTAGGCTCAAAGGACCTGAAGCTTGGACTTCTTCTTCCTATGGGTATCGGTACGGCAGTGGGAACACTTCTTGTAAATATTGTGCTTAAAAAGTTTTCAACAAAGCAGACCTTCATTCTTTTCAGCCTTTACGGTGCCTCCTCTCTTGCAATTTTGTTCCTTGTGTCACGTGGTATCGGCTTTAATGACGGTCTTATCATTCCCTTCCTCATTCTCAACTTCTTCTGCGGACTTCAGCACGGTAATACCAATGTTACTCCCAACATTATGATAGCGGACTGTGTTGATGAAATTGAGTATAAGACAGGCAAGCGTCAGGAGGGACTTGCATATGCAGGCTACGGTCTTTTCTCGAAGATTGCATCTGCTTTTACAAAGGCTCTCGGTCCCTGGCTTCTTTACACATGGTCAGGATATCTTGTTTCTACTGATGTCAATGTGGCTTATGCTTCTCAGACAGACGGTACTCTCAATAAGCTTCTTATGATATATACTATCATTCCTGCTGCATTCGTTGTTCTTCAGGCTGTTCCTATTTTCTTCTATGATATGGTAGGGGAGAAGAAGGACAATATTGTTAAGGCTCTTATTGAAAAAAGAGCGGCTGCTTCGGCAGAAGAATAATAGGAGGTGTGAGAAATAATGTCAAACAAAGAAAAAGGCTTTAATTTTAAGCTGTATGCTGTAATATCCTTTGTTGCGGTAGCTGTAGCTCTTGTGGTCATTTGTGTAACTACCTTCAGTGCAAAATATATTGCTTTTCACCCTGAGAGACTTGCAGAATTTTATGTTGATACCATAGTTCAGACAGGTGACGGCTACAATGCATATAAAAACACCCTTGTCAGCAAGGAAATGAAACACGGTGATTTTATCCGCAGAAATTACATTGATGCATTTGTAACAAGAGAGGACACCGATTATTCAGATGAGTCTTTCAAGGGCGAAAAAACTCTCGGTGATGACGGTACTCTTTCGGGAGAGCTTATTGATCGTATGTATCCCGTATACAAAAAGCTCGTAGACACCTACGGATGGGATGATTACAACAGTATTTTTAAGGTATACTTAAAATCCCTTATATCGGCACGTGAAGAAATTTTCGGCGATAAGTTTTTTAATGACGAGGTTTTCTTTACCGCATTTGAGGCTAATGTTTCAGCTTACGGAAAGTACCTTACGGGTACCGAAGAAGTGTATGATGAAAACTCAGG
Organism: Acutalibacteraceae bacterium; assembly: GCA_045652065.1. Taxonomy (GTDB): domain Bacteria; phylum Bacillota; class Clostridia; order Oscillospirales; family Acutalibacteraceae; genus RUG806. The sequence continues at coordinate 43,786 of JAZRTO010000069.1, read as the reverse complement.
TGTCAAATTATCCGATAAAACATCGGGTATTTACACCGAAAATTTCGGTGAGGACTATCGACTTGTATGTAAAGCTGTAAGAACAGAAGAAGGATATCCTTCGAGCTATAATCAGACTGACTATTCCGGTATTTATGAAACCTACGGTGTTTCGGATGAGGAATTTGAAGATGTTGTGACGGTATATGTAGAAGTGTCGCTTGACGGAGGAGAGGTTCTTGCTGAATGTGAGGTTGCACTTGTGAAAATCGGTATGTCCTGGTATGTAGACAACCTGAACACCAACACAAGAGATCTCTTTATGATCTGCAGATAAGTATCAAAAACAGAAGGGGCTGTAAAAACAGCCCCTTTTAGTTTGTTTTTTTTGAGTAGAATATTGCATTTTTGTTGTTCGGAAATATTGCAAATTTGTTACCGTTATGATGGCGAAAAAAGTAACAAAAAGAAGTGTATATGTCTAAAAAAATAGTAGGCTCTGGCAAAAATGGCAACAAAATGCGGTGTTGATAATAATATTTTTGCGGCGATTTGTTGACTTTGGAAGGATATTATAGTAATATATAAGCATTATAATGCTTTTATTGTGCCTATATATACGTAAAATAAACGTCATTATAAAATGTCTTTTTGTCGGACACGGTAAAAAGTAAAATCTGTAAGGTGTTTTGTATGGCTGAAAAACATTACGATTATCTTATTGTAGGAAGTGGACTTTTTGGTTCTGTTTTTGCTTATGAAGCAACAAAGAGAGGTAAAAAGTGCCTTATCATAGAAAAAAGAGACCACACGGGCGGAAATATTTATTGTGAAAATATTGAAGGGGTTACCGTACATAAATACGGAGCTCACATCTTTCATACAAGTATAAAGCGTGTATGGGAGTATGTTAACTCTCTTTGTGAGTTTAACCGCTATACAAATTCTCCCATTGCAAATTATAAGGGTGAAATTTATAATCTGCCCTTCAATATGAATACCTTCTCAAAGCTCTGGGGTGTCGTTACGCCGGAAGAAGCAAAGGCTAAAATTTATGAGCAGAGCAAAATCACGGGTGAACCGAAAAATCTTGAGGAGCAGGCAATAAGCCTTGTAGGTGAAGATATCTACAGGAAGCTTGTTAAGGGCTATACCGAGAAGCAGTGGGGCAGAGACTGTACTGAGCTTCCCGCATTTATTATTAAAAGACTTCCGGTAAGATATACTTACGATAATAACTATTTCAATGATCTTTATCAGGGAATTCCCGTGGGCGGATACAATGTCCTGACCGATAAGCTTCTTGAGGGTATTGAGGTGCAGACAGGGGTTGATTACAACACCGACCGGGAAAAATATAATGCTCTTGCAGACAAGGTAGTTTATACCGGTACAATAGATTCATTCTATGACTACAGCCTCGGAAGGCTTGAGTACAGAAGTCTCAGATTTGAAAGCGAAGTGCTGGACAATGAAAATTTCCAGGGGGTTGCAGTTGTAAACTACACAGACAGAGAAACTCCCTTTACCAGAATTATCGAGCATAAGCATTTTGAATTCGGGACTCAGACAAAAACTGTTATTACCAGAGAATATCCTGCCGATTGGAAGGAAGGTATGGAAGCATACTATCCTGTTAACAACGAAAAGAATCAGGAGCTTTACCTGAAATACAAAGAGCTTGCCGACAAAGAAGAAAATGTTATTTTCGGCGGAAGACTCGCAGAATACAAATATTACGATATGGATAAGGTTATTGAATCTGCTCTTCTTAAAACAGACGAAGTGTTCGGCAAATAATGAGCATGTGAGGAAGATATGGGAAATATTAAAATTTCGATTATAATGCCTGTTTACGGTGTTGAAAAATTTGTAGGAAAGGCTATTGAAAGCATTCAGGCACAGACACTTACCGAATGGGAACTGTTTGCGGTTGATGACGGAACAAAGGACCGCAGCGGAGAAATCTGTGATGAGTATGCAGAAAAGGACCCCAGGATAAAGGTTATTCACAAGGAAAACGGCGGTGCTCCTTCTGCAAGAAATATGGCAATTCCCAAGGCTCAGGGTAAGTATATGTACTTTATGGATTCTGATGACTGGGCAGAGCCTACAATGCTTGAAGATATGTATAATCTTGCAGAAGAACACAATCTGCAGTATGTTGTAACGGGGTACTACATTGATACATATCATTCGGATACAGAATATTTTACACAGGAGCAGTTCCAGCCTTCACAGGTGTTCCGCTCACAGCAGGAGTTCAGAGAAAATGCATACCGTCTTTTTGACTCAAACCTTCTTTATACTCCCTGGAATAAGCTTTTCCTGGCTTCGTATATTCACGAAAACGGACTGCTGTTTCCTAATACATTCTGGGATGATTTCCCCTTTAACTTAAGTGTTATCAGAAATGTTGAAAGAGTTGCTGTTTCATCTGAAAAGTATTATCACTTTATGAGAGCAAGAGCGGAAAGTGAAACCGCGAAGTATCGTCCGGAAATGTATGCAAAGCGTGAAGAAGAGCACGGCTGGATGGTTGATCTTTACAAGGGTTGGGGAATTGATGATGAAAACAGCCGCGAGTTCCTTGCCAGAAGATACATCGAAAGATTTATCGGCTGTGTTGAAAATATCACTAATCCCGGATGTAAGCTTACATTCAAAGAAAAAATGGCTGAAATAAAGAAAATGCTTAAGAATCCCAATGTAAAGTGGAGTCTTAAGAACGCTCAGGCCAATTCAATTTATATGAAGATAATGCTTATTCCTTATAAGATGAAATCTGCATTACTCATATATCTTGAAAGCATGACTATAACATTTGTAAAGAGAAGATTTACAAAGCTGTTTACTAAGCTTAAGGCCGGCAGATAATTTTTTGGAGTGTTGATATGTTGAATTTGTTGAAAAAAGAATCTTTGTATTCTAATGTGCGTGTCGGATATATTATTACGCTTATAATATATTCGCTTGCAAGGCAGAATATCACTGCATTGCAGCCCTATCTTATGAGTGATATTCTGAACCTTCTGGTTATAGGTGTTGCAGGACTCATTGTTTGCTGGGATGTTTTTATTTTTAAGAATATCTGGAAAACAAAGTATATTTGGATTCTTGCCGCCTTTGCGGGCTTCACTGTTATATCATCTGCAGTGGGATTCAGGTACGGTTACATTGAAAACATAAAGACACTTGCAAATTTGTTTATTCAGTTCTGCCTTCTGTTTGTAGTCGGATTGAAAAAAGAACGCCAAGATCTTGAAAAGGAAATCCGTATCATTTCAACAGTAGTGAGCGCCATATGGCTTATTGCTGTAGTTATTTCGCTTTATATGTATTTTGCAGACATTACTTATGAGCAGAACAGATACCTCTGGGGTGAAACAACAGTAATTCCGCAGGGCTTTGTACACAAGCAAAAGACCACATATGTTATGCGTCTGTGGGGCGTGTTTGTTGATCCTAACTTTGCTTCGGCAACATCAATTGCACTTATTGCAATGAGCATGTTCTCGATTTTTACTACAAAAAAGAAGGGACTTAAGGGCTTCCATATTGCTAATATTGTTCTTCAGTTCCTTTATATAATTCTTTCTAATTCCCGTATGGGACTTCTTTCACTTTGTCTTTCTGCTCTTGTTCTCTGTTGGTATTATGCAATATTCCTATTTAAGAGCAAGAAAATGCACATTGTTATAAAAGAGGTGTTGGCGGTATTTCTTGCTGTTGCCTGTGCAGGTGTCTGTTACGGCTCGGCAATGCTGACAAAAACTGTTCTGCCATATATCCAATACGGTATAGCATATACGGCAGACTTTGTAGAAGAAATGTCAGGAGAAAAAACGACCGTAGCAGAGGAAAGTGCTACGAAAGCTGAAAAAACAACTTCTGAAAAAAATTCTGAAGAAAAGACTACAGAGAAAAAGTCCGACGAAGAGAAAACAACAAAGAAAAAGTCTGACGAAGAGAAAACAACAAAGAAAAAAACTTCCGAAGAAAAGACCACAAAGAAAAAATCAAACAAGAAGAAATCAAACAAGAAAAAAACTTCTTCTGAAAAGACAACTGCGGCAGAAACCACTACCGGACTTCAGGTCAACAAGCTTGAAAGAGGAGACGTTCTTAAAAAATCTGATGTTTCCAACGGCAGATTTAAGCTCTGGCTGCAGGGACTTGAAAATGTTTTTGCAAATCATCCCGTTTTTGGTGTGGGACCGAGAAATTACCACACCGTAGCAAATGAAATAAATCCCAAGCTGAAAATTTCTACCGGATATTCTATTCATAACAGTTATATTGAGCTGCTTATGGGTAACGGTGTAATCGGCACACTTGTGCTTATTCTGTTCTTTGCTCTTTGTGCCAAAGATATTATTGTTGTAAGATACAAAGATCCGCGGAAAGCAAAGGGAGTAGGCTTCCTTTCTGCCGGTATTGTAAACTTCATTATCTGCGGTATGTTTATAGCCTGTCTGTTCTATACGCTTTCAGGCGCTACCGTATTACTCTTTACATTCCTCGGATACGCGGTAAGGCTTTCCGTGCTTGAGGACAGTAATCAAAATCATTAATCGGAGTAAATTTTTATTATGAATCCTTCTGTTTCTGTTATTATCCCTGTTTATAATGCTGAAAAATCATTGTCTGAAGCAATAGACAGTGTAATTTCGCAGACCCGCAAAGATATCGAAATAGTAATAATCAATGACGGCAGTATAGACTCGAGCCCTGAAATTATAGAAAGATATGTTAAGGAAGATTCACGTATCATCTATATTAACAAGGAAAATAATGAGGGACTCAGTGCTGCAAGAAATTCTGGCCTTGAGGTTGTAAGCGGGGAGTATTTTACTTTTCTTGATGCAGATGATCGCCTTGAAGCTGATTATTATGAAAAAGTTCTCAGCGAGGGAAAGGGTGCAGATATAATTGTTACCGGTTATTATCACGACACTCTGAATGAGGACAGAAGCTTGAGTGTAAGTGTTGAAAACAGAACAAAAACAGCATTGATTCAGAATAAAAGTGATATTGTTGCAGAAATATGTAAGCTTGACCGTAAGCGTCTTTTTGCATATACCTGGAACAAGCTTTATAAGAAGGATTTTATTGATTCTCTCGGTGTGAAGTTTGAGAATCAGACACTTATAGAGGATTATCTTTATAACTGTACAGTTTTCTCCCGTATAAATACTCTTGCACTTGTTGACGGCTGCTTTTATCATTATATCAAGTTTTCTAAGGAAGCTCTCACTCAGAAATATCAGCCTGAATATTTTTCAATAATGGACAAGCGATATATGGGAATGAAGAATATCCTTCTTGAGAATAACGTTTTTGACGGTGAAAACAGAAGTATTGTCTGTTCTATGCATATCAAGCATGTCATTGCCGGTATTATGAAAAATTTCAGTGAAAAAGCAGGACTTTCACAGAAAGAGCAGAGAAGAATAATTAAGGGCTTGTTCCGTAATGAAAATTGTGCCGAGGCAATAAAATATGCAAAGGGTACCAGAAAGCAGGAAGTGCTTTGTAACATTGTTTTTGCCACAAGAAATGTATCGTTTAATTTTGTTTTTGCGAAGCTGCTTTATGAACTGCAGAATTCCAAAAATCATGTTTTCGATAAGGTAAAGTGATTCTTGCAACGGGGAACTGCCGATGGAAAAATTAATAAATATTATCAAAAAAAATAAAGGGCTTACAAGACTCATTATGCTTGTCAAGCGCGTTGTTGTTCGGGGTATAATGCTCCTTTGTCGCTTGAATCCCGTTGACAGAGAAAAGGCTGTATTTATAAACTTTTCCGGAAGCGGATTCGGTGATAACTGCAAAGCGGTTGCTTTGAAGCTCAGGGAAAAATATCCCGAGGCAGATATTGTATGGGCTACAAAAAACGGTTCGGAAAAATCGTTGCCTGAAGGCATAAGAGGTGTTACCTATCAGTCGATTGCATTTTACAAAGAAATGGCAACGGCAGGTGTGTGGGTTAACAACTGCCGAATGAATGCCGAGATAATAAAGCGCAAGGGACAGTTTTATGTGCAGCTCTGGCACGGCGGTGTTCCTCTTAAGAAAATTGAGAAGGATACAGAAAAAACACTTGAAAAAACATATATTGAGCACGCAAAGTATGATTCCTCTATTGTTGATATAATAACCTCAAGCAGTGCCTATTTTACGGATATAATAAGAAATGCATTCTGGTATGACGGTGAAATTCTTGAATGCGGATCACCGAGACTTGATCCCATTTTTTCAGTTTCAAAGGATAGAATTACAGAAATCAGAAGGTCTGCAGGTCTTCCTCTTGATAAAAAGGTCATTCTTTATGTTCCTACATTCCGTGCTGATCTCAGTACCGATTGCTACAGAATAGATTTTGAAAATGTGCTTAATGAATTGAAAAATAAAACCGGTGATGAGTGGGTATTTGCCGTACGTCTTCATCCCAATGCGGCGGCAAAGGCTGATTTTGTTGAATATTCCGACAAGATAATCAATGCAACCGCTTATCCTGATTTGTATGAATTATTACCTGCCAGTGATGCTGTGGTAAGTGATTTCTCCAGCGTTATGTTTGAGGCAGGCATGATAGAAAAGCCGGTATTTCTTTTTGCAACGGATATTGAAGAGTATAAAAAAGACAGAGAATTGTATTTTGATATGAAGGAGCTGCCTTTTATTCTTGCCGAAAGTAATGCCGAGTTCGTTGACAGAATACGTAATTTTGACAGAGATGAATATTTAACATCACTCAGAGAATTCAATGAAAAAATGAATTATTCCGAGAACGGTACTGCTTCTGATACTATAGCAGAAAGGATTATACGGCACATAAAAAATGGATAAAAGTAAAAATGCATTAATGAAAAATACGGTAATGCTGTATATCCTGACCTTTTCCAATTATATTTTCGGATTTATAACAGTACCGTATCAGACAAGAATTCTTTCCCCCGAAGTTTTCGGCATTGTCAGCTTTGCACAGGCATTTTCAGTTTATATTCAGCTTGTGCTTGATTTCGGCTTTATTCTTTCTGCAACTGAGGATGTTGCAAAAAACAGAGATGATAAGCAGAAGCAGTCACAGATTCTTACTGCAGTAATATGGTGTAAGCTCATTCTCGGTGCTCTTTCTTTTATTGTTGTTTCCGTGCTTTGCCTGAGTGTAGAGAAATTCAATCTGAATGCACTTTTGTTCCAGTTGTTTTTCTTTGCAACGCTTCTTAATTCAATGCTCCCCGATTTTCTTTACCGCGGAAATGAAAAGATGTCGGCAATCACTTATAGAACTGTAGCAGTCAAGGCATTCTTTACATTATGTGTCTTTATATTCCTCAGAGATAAGAATCAGAGCTTTGTTATACCTCTTCTTAATGCGCTGGGTGCAATAGGTAGCTGTATCTGGACCTACTATGATGTATATCACAGACTGGGAGTCAGGTTCGTAAAGGTTTCAGTGTCATACGTTGTTGAGACAATGAAGCGTTCAGCAGGATTTTTTGTTTCTCGTATTGCTTCAACCGTTTACGGCGCTGCAAACACACTCATTCTCGGCTTCTGGTTCCCTGAGGGAAGTGCATTGCTGGGATATTATACAGGCGCGGAAAAGCTTGTAACAACAGCAAAAAGTGCATTTTCTCCTATTGCCGATTCCCTTTACCCCTATATGGTAAAGAATAAGAACTACAAGCTTGTAAAGAAGATAATGCTTGTTATTATGCCCGTTGTTTTTGTCGGCTGTGTGGTTCTCTGGATAATTGCAGAGCCCTTCTGTAAGATTTTCCTTGGTGAAGAATATGCCGCATCGGCAGATATCCTGAGAGTATTTATTCCTGTAATATTTATAACATTGCCTAACTATTTATTAGGTTTCCCGGTGCTCAGTCCCATGGGGCTTGCAAAATATGCCAACATTTCCGTTGTGGCAGGTGCCGTGGTACACGCTGTTTTACTGTTAATTCTTTTTGTAAGCGGCGCAATGGACGCCAAGACAGTAGGTATTGCTACATGTATTACGGAAATTATAATTCTTCTTTTCAGAGTAACCGTAGTAGTTATTCATAAAAGAAAAGAGAAGCACAATGCCGTATAACATATACAGTTAAATCCGGTAATTTATATAAAAATCAAACCCCGAAGGAACCATATCAGTTCTTTCGGGGTCTTTGTCAGCCGCTGTAATTATGTTTGGGGAATCTGGTTGACGCCGTCAATTGTTTCCTGAAGCTGCAGATCATTTTTTATCTGAGATGTAGAAACACCGGGCGTTCTTTCAAGGAATATTACCTCGCAATATTCCTTAAGATAGTCAAATTTATCACTGCCTGCCCAGTCGGAGCCCATAACACATACATCAATTTTGTAGTCCTTTATATCCTGAACCTTCTGCTCCCAGGTGCTTTCGGGGATTACAAGATCAACATAGCGTATTGCCTCAAGCATTTTTTTGCGGGTTTCATAGTTATGATACGCTTTTTTACCTTTTATTGCATTGAATTCATCTGTTGAAAGAGCAACAACAAGGTAATCACCCAATTCCTTTGCTCTTTTGAGAATGTTTATATGACCGTAATGAAGCAAATCAAATGTACCGTAGGTAAGAATTCTTTTCATCTTGAAAATTTTTCCTTTCTGTAGAAAAACCATCTATGCACATAATGGTAGCATAAAATAAAAATTTAGTCAACTGATACTTTGCTGTCGGGCTTTTGCAAAATTCTGATTTTGCATTATTACTGTTGCTAAATATGAAATTTTATGTTATATTAATAGCCGGTAAAAAGCGTTGTTAAGGGGAATTAAAAATGAAGATGCCGTTTCTGATTGAAAAGTATATAAAGCAGTTCAAAGCTATGAATCCAAAGTATGACATTATTTATTCTCTGTCAAAGGAAGATCCCATTGCATTTGAAAACAGTAAAGAAGTAAAATTATCCTTTGCTGCAATTGCCGATACACATCTTCCCAACAGAGAAAGTGCGGAAAAAAATCTTGAAAACGCATTTCTCGATGTTATAAACGGTGAAGACAGGGTTGATGCATTTCTTCTTGCAGGTGACATTGCAGACTATGGTCTTAAAAACGAGTATGAGAGATTTTTCAGAGTGTTCAATAAGTATAAAAATGATATGAAGCTTTTTGTCACGATGGGAAATCACGATGCAAGATTTTTCTATAAATCCGCATCCCGTGCGGTAAATTCCGGTATTGAAAATCTTCTCGGTATAAAGCTTCACGGTAAGCCTTATTATTCCTATGATGTGAACGGCTATACATTTATAGTTCTTTGTACCGAAAAGGCTGTACTTGAAAAGGCATATATTTCAAAGGAGCAGATTGAGTTTTTGGATAAAGAACTGAAAAGAGGTACAAATGCCGGAAAGCCCTGCTTCGTAATGTGTCACCAGCCCTTTGCCTTTACTCACGGACTTCCCGAGGTGTGGAAAACCGGAGATATGGGCGAGCAGAATGATGAAGTCAGAGCTGTAATGGAAAAGTATAAGAATGTCTTCTTTATAAACGGTCATCTTCACGGCGGTGTGTGCGATTATGTAGAAGAAATTCTCAATAAAGAAAATAATGTTATATCAATCAGTATTCCCGGTTACAGAAAGGAAAACAATTTCGGTCAGACAGATGCAGGTGTAGGTTACATCTGTGAGGTCTATGAGGATAAGGTTATTTTCAGAGCAAGAAATTTCCTTACAGGAAAGAATATGACAGGAGAATATACAGACTTCCGTTACGGGATCTTAAAATAAGAGGAAAATCGATGAATATTCTTGTAATTGACGGTCAGGGCGGACAGCTGGGCTGTAGTCTTATTAAAGCTATATATGAAAAATGTCCCGATGCAGATATTACCGCAGTCGGAACAAATGCCAATGCTACCGCTTCAATGGTGAAGGCCGGGGCAAAAAAGGCTGCTACTGGTGAGAATCCCGTAATAGTAGCTGTTAAGAAATCAGATGTTATCATAGGTCCCATCGGAATTGTTGTTGCAGATGCAATGCTCGGTGAAATTACACCGAAAATGGCTTGTGCCGTCGGAAGCTCTGATGCGGTGAAAATTCTTATTCCTATGAATAAGTGTGAAAATATAGTGGCAGGTGTAGCCCCCGTACCCGTTTCCGCTTTAATTGAGGATGCCGTAAAAAAGCTTTGCAGTATAATTGAAGAATAATAAAAACCGCAGAGGGAAATCCTTCTGCGGCAATTTTTTTGTATTCTCAGTTAAGTCCGTTTTCGTCAAAATCGAATACAGCTTCGAGAGTAATGTTCAGTACCTTTTCGATACATTCGGGGATGATGATATCGGGAGTATCAAGCCTTGTGTGATAATATTTTGCGGGAGCAGGATCCATTGCAACAAGAGCGGAAGCAGGGATTCCTTCCTGAGAAGCTGCTGCAGCATCAGTTGAGCCTAAGGGGATGGCGGTTACGGGAATATTTACTCCGTGCTTTTCGCCTGCACGTCTTAAAAGCTCGCAGACGCGGTCATCATTTTTGACCATACCTGTCATATCCTTATTGTAGATTGCCATAAACTCTTCATCGCGGATGGTGTCAATGCTTATAAATACAGTTTCAACACCGTCATTCTGATATTCGGGATGTGCCTTGAAAAATGCCTTTGAGCCTCTGATGCCAGCCTCTTCACCGCCTGCCATCATAGCAATAACCTCGGTGTTTTCGAATGAAATGTTGTTTTCTGTAAGGTATTTAAGTACAGCCGATGCAATATAACAGCCTGTGAGATTATCTATTGCACCTTCAACATATTTTTTATTGTTTGTAAACTTATATAAAGCTCCGTATGCAGGGAAGAAGCCAAGCTGACCGAGAGCCATTTTCTTTACAGCCTTTTTGTTCTTTGAAAGAAGAGCTGTAACAGAAGTAGCTGTTGTGTATGCAAGTCCCGCAAGAGCAGGTCCTGCTACGATAAAAGAGCCGTGAGATCCGAGTTTATATGTATATGTCCATTCGGGAGCGGAATCGGTGTGACCTGAAAGAATAATTCTTCTTTTTGTTTCGCCTGTTGCCTTTTTTACAGCAATAACATTGCCTGATTCCTTTTCCTTGAAGAAGGGGTCATAAAACTTCTTGTAGAGAAGGAATTCTCCTACCATACCTGCAACACCGGCACCGATAATTGCAAGGGAGCCGAGAGCTGCTTTTGACTTTTTGTGAGAAGCAAAAAGGTTAAGACCTGCAGCAGCGGCACAGCAGGTGCCTGCAATGGGAACAAATGACATGAAAGCATCGGGATTTACCTTAAAGGTTTCACGTCTCACTTCATCTGAGAAGGGAATAAGCTCCTGAAGCATTGTTTCCTGAGCCTTCTTTTCGCTTTCTTCACCGCAGGGGCGGGGGCCGTAAAGCTTACAGATATTGGTAATACCGTTTACGGTAAAGTCTGTACATTCTTTTATTGTTGTTTTTGCATTAATGAGAGTATCCTGAAATTTCATTACAATACACCCTTTGTTAAAATTATGCTTACATTTTATAATAAATACTCTTTTCAATCAATTGACAATATGTTAAATTTTCGGCATTTTATTGTATTTTTTTGTATGCTGTGATAAAATATCTCTATGGAGGTTGATAATATGTTTGATGCAGTAAAGGTAAAGGATGCCTGTGTTTTATGGATAAGAGATTTTTTTGAGAAAAACGGTAAGGGCTGTAATGCGGTGCTTGGTATTTCAGGCGGAAAGGACAGCTCTGTTGCTGCAGCCTTGTGTGTTGAGGCACTCGGCAAGGACAGGGTTATAGGTGTTCTTATGCCATCGGGAGTGCAGCACGATATTGATATGGCATATATGCTTGTAAACCATCTCGGTATAAAGCACTATGAAATAAATATAAAGGGAGCCGTTGATGCAATAAAGGAAAGTATAGGTAAGGAGCTTGAGCTTTCTGTGCAGAGTAATACAAATCTGCCCCCGAGAATAAGAATGTCCACTCTTTATGCCGTATCCCAGAGTGTAAACGGAAGAGTTGTCAATACCTGTAATCTTTCTGAGGACTGGGTGGGTTATTCAACCCGATACGGCGATGCGGCAGGTGATTTTTCTCCTATGAGTCTTCTTACCGTTCAGGAGGTAAAGGAAATAGGACGAGTGCTGGGACTTCCCGATGAGCTTGTTGAAAAGGTGCCTATAGACGGACTTCAGGGCAAAACCGATGAAGATAATCTGGGCTTTACCTATGCCGTGCTTGACAGATATATAAGAACAGGAGAGATTGATGATCCTGCCACTAAGGACAGAATAGATTACCTTCACAGAATAAATCAGTTTAAGCTTCAGCTTATGCCCGTATTTGATCCACAAATAAAGTGAGATATTTTTGGTTGTTTTTAACATTTTATTCGTAAGATTAAGCTGTTATAATATTTTCATAATTTATCAGGAGGTTTTACTATGAGGAAAATTTTAAGAAATAGTAAAAAAGCAATGTCCGTAATTCTTTCTGCGGTTATTATTATGCTTACAATGGTTCCTATGGTAGCATTTGCAGATGAAAAGAATTATATTATTGTCAATCCTTACGAGGAAATCGATTGGGATGCTTGGGGAGAATACAAAACTCAGCTTCATTGCCACACCAATGCCTCAGACGGCTTTCTTACGATAGATGAGTTTGTAAGACTTCATTATGCTGCAAATTTTGATATTGTGGCTTTAACAGACCACGGTACTATAAATCAGGGCTGGAATAACGAGCCCGAGCTTATTCCCCTTTTGCGTCTTATCAAGAAAGACAGAACAAATATGGCTGATGTTATTCCCATTCCTCAGGATGAATATGAAGCATATCTTGACGGTACAAATGAGAATGTGACATATACCACAAAGGACGGTTATACTCTTACAAGAACCCATGAAAACGGTATGCTTGATGTGCCGAAGGGAATAGAGCTTAATATGGCTACTCCCATTGCAGACTGCCATCTTACGGGTTATTTCTCTGATTACGGTCAGGGACTTGCAGGTGTTTTCGGCGACTATGAAACTCCCTCAAAGGGTGTTAAGGATGCAGGCGGTATTTCATATCTTTCACACGTTGGTGAATATGTTTATACCGAGAAGGATTCCGAGAATTATGTAGGTCAGCCTGTGGCAGATTATTACGCAAATAAGTTTGCAAGAGTGTTTATGGATAATGCAGGCTCATCTCTCGGTATGGGTATAAACTCCGCAACGGATGCACATACACGCTGTGACAGAATTCTTTATGACCAGGTGCTTCAGAAGACAATTCCCAACGGTGTTGTACCCTGGGCAAATACTTTTGCTGATTCCCACAATGAAAATGCAGTAAATGATGCATATACAATGTGCTGGATGCCCGAGCTTACCCTTGATGCCTTCAGAGCCTGTCAGGAAAAGGGACAGTTCTTCTCCGTTTCACATTATTCAAACGGTGTTGAGCTTAACGGTATGGAGGAAATGCCCGGTTTTGTAGAGCAGGATGTTTACGATACCAAGGCTTACTGGCTTGATAACACTCCCGGTGTTACAAGAATCACGGTTGATCAGACTGCCGATACAATTACTGTTGAAGGAACAAATGCAAATATCATTACCTGGGTTTCTGACGGAAATGTTATCAAGAGAGAGTCTTTAGTTGACGGTAAGGCAACACTTGATCTGCATAATGATGAGCTGCTTGATACTCCCTACCTTTACGTGAGATTCTATCTTTCGGGAGATAACGGTATCTGTTATTCACAGCCTATGGTGCTGAATGTTGAAGGTGAGGAATTCGTACCTGTAACAGTTCCCGAAACACACGATATTTCCACATTCTTAAGAAGCCTTGTAACTGTAATTGATGCATTTTTCTTCAAGTTCAATCCTCTTATCTGGATGTTTAAATATTTCGGTCTCGGATACAATCCCATTGAAAGACTGTAATTTACATTTTCGGAGCTGTGAAAACAGCTCCCTTTTTTATACTATTGACATAACTATAAATGAGTTTTATAATGTGGACGATAGTTAGTTTGTGCTAACTTAAAAATCGGAAAGGAGTGTTTTTGTGAAGCAGTTTGATGTTACCGGAATGACTTGTGCTGCTTGCTCTTCAAGAGTTGAAAAGGCTGTAAACGCAGTTGACGGTGTTTCATCCTGCAGTGTCAGTCTTCTTACAAATTCAATGACTGTTGAGGGAAATGCTTCCGATGAAAAAATTATAAAAGCTGTTGAAAAAGCGGGCTATGAGGCAAGAATAAAAGAAGAGGAATCATCTCTCGTGTTAGAGGAAAACAGCGATAAAAAGGCTGAAAAAAGCCTTGTTATACGGCTTATAAGCTCTGTTGCACTTCTTATTGTTCTTATGTATTTTTCAATGGGATACACAATGTGGGGTTTCCCCGTACCGTCTTTTCTTGACGGTAATTTTACGGGGATAGGTATTTTACAGATGATGCTGTCCCTTTCTGTGCTTGTTATAAACCGCCGATTTTTTATAAACGGAGTAAAGGGTGTAATCAACAAAGTACCTAATATGGATACCCTTGTAGCTATGGGCTCAGGTGTGTCGTTTCTCTATTCTGTTTATGTGTTTGCTGAGACAACGTATTATCTTTCTCCTGTAAATCCTGTTGCCGCAAAAGATTTTCTTCACGGGCTGTATTTTGAATCTGCGGCAATGATAGTGACCCTTATTACTGTCGGCAAAATGCTTGAAGCCCGTTCAAAGGGCAAAACCACAGATGCCCTTAAAAAACTGATTAAGCTTGTGCCCGATAAGGCTGTAATAATAAAAGACGGTGAGGAAATTATTGTAAATGCATCGGAGCTTGTGCCCGGCGATGTGTTTATTGTACGTTCCGGTGACAGAATCCCTGCTGACGGAGTTGTGACAGAGGGTACGGGAGCGGTAGATGAATCATCCCTTACGGGAGAAAGTATTCCCGTTGATAAAATTAAGGGAGATGTGCTGAGGGCAGGCACCGTAAACTTTTCGGGAATGATGCATTGCCGTGTAACGAAAACGGGAAAAAACACAATGCTTTCAGGAATCATCAAGATGGTAAGCGATGCCGCTGCAACAAAAGCGCCTGTTGCAAAAACAGCCGACAAGGTGGCAGGAATTTTTGTTCCCGTTGTTATACTGATTGCAGTTATTACTGCTGTTATATGGCTTATTCTCGGCGAAAATACGGGCTTTGCTCTGCAAAGAGGTATTTCAGTGCTTGTTATCAGCTGTCCTTGCGCATTGGGACTTGCAACACCTGTTGCAATTATGGTTGGAAGCGGAAAGGGTGCCGGGAACGGAATACTTTTCAAAAATGCCGCAAGTCTTGAAAATGCAGGTAAAATAAAAATTGTTGCACTTGATAAGACCGGAACAATTACAAAAGGAAAGCCCTCTGTAACGGATATTCTTCCGATGGAGGGAATAACAGAAGATGAGTTTCTGCGTATTGCTTATTCTCTTGAATATGCAAGTGAGCATCCATTGGGAAAGGCTGTCTGTGAAAGGGCACAGGGGATGGGGCTTGAAAGAAGCTCCGCTGAAAAAATCAAGATTTTGCCGGGTAACGGTATCAGCGGTGAAGTTGACGGTAAAACCGTAACGGGCGGAAGCCTTAATTTTATTGAAAAAAGTGCAGATGTTTCTCCTGACACCATAAAAACTGTCGAAAAATTAGCAAACGAGGGAAAAACACCGCTGTTATTTATCAAAGATAATTCTTTTCTCGGAATTATTGCCGTTGCAGACATAATAAGGGAAGACTCCCGTAAAGCCATAGAGGATATGAAGCATATGGGGCTTTACACAGTAATGCTGACGGGAGATAATAAGCTGACTGCCGAGGCAATAGGCAGTCAGGCAGGTGTAGATAAGGTAATTGCAGGTGTATTGCCTCACAAAAAGCAGGCGGTTATTTCCGCCTTGCAGAAAAACGGAATTACTGCTATGATAGGTGACGGCATAAACGATGCACCGGCGCTCACAAAAGCCGATGTGGGAATTGCAATCGGAACTGGTACGGATATAGCAATAGATTCTGCTGATATAGTTCTTATAAACAGCAATCTTTCCGATGCCGTTAAGGCAATTAATCTCGGCAGGGCAGTGTTGAAAACAATATATGAAAATCTTTTCTGGGCTTTCGGGTATAATATTGTCGGAATACCTCTTGCCGCAGGTGTTTTTACTTCTGTTTTCGGTTGGAGTATGAACCCTATGTTCGGTGCTGCGGCTATGAGTATTTCCAGCGTTCTTGTTGTGACAAATGCACTGAGACTTAATATCAGGAATCTTGATTCATCCCGAAAGGGCAGAAAACTTAAATCTATTGAAATTACGGAGGAAAAAGTAATGACAAAAACAATGAAAATTGAAGGTATGATGTGTATGCACTGCGAGGGTAGAGTAAAGAAAACTCTTGAGTCAATTGAGGGTGTTGAAGAGGCTGTCGTCAGCCACGAAAAGGGTACGGCTGTGCTTACTCTTGCTGAAAATGTTTCGGATGCGGTGCTTGCTGATGCAATTACAGCTCAGGATTACAAGGTACTCGGAATAGAATAACTATTTTGTTTTCTTTGAGGGGGGGATCGTTTTTTGCGATATCCCCTTGTTTTTTTCGAGGTATTTTAATATGATTTTAACAATGATATGACATAAAATATATAAAATGTCAGGGAAGCAATGGACGAGACGGTGAATTTTCAGAAAAGCACATAAAAATGAACAAAATATTACCATTTGTATCTTGAAAGAAAAATGTGCTTATGATAAAATTGAATTGTTGAAATATTTACAAAAAAGAGGTAATTCTGATGAGTAAATTTTATGATCTGATTCCTTCGCAGGATACTATGTATCTGATGCAGAAATACACCTTCCATAAGCAGATTGTTCAGATCCCTACTTCCTTTATGGTTGATATGGATATTGATTTCAATGTTCTTACCCGGGCACTTAATATTGAAATTGAACGAAACGACTCTATGCGCCTTCGTTTTAAGAAGGAAGGAAAGAAGCTTCAGCAGTATTTCCTTGACAGCTACAGAATTGATTCCGTTAAGGTGCTCAGCTTCAGTACAGAGGATGAGCAGGATAAATTCTTTACCAAGGATGCACAGACACCTGTAAGATTCCTTAAGGATGAGTGCTACAGAATTTATTTCTTTAATTCCTTTAACGGCTATAAGGGAATATATCTCAATGCCAGCCATATGGTAATGGATGCTATAGGTATTCTTGTATTTTATCTTGATCTTCTTGGTATTTACAAGGCTCTCAAAAAGGGTGAAGCTCTACCCGAGCCTCTTCTTAAATATGAGGATTATATTGTAAAAGAGCACGAAAAGTGCAGTAATACTGTCCGCTTTGAAAAGGACAGAAAGTTCTATGATGAATATTTCAGAAGCTGCGGTGAGCCCACCTACAGCGGTGTTCACGGCCCTGCCTTCCTTGAAAAGGAGCGTAAAAAGAAAAAGAATCCCGACCTTAAGGTGCCTTCTGCATACAGCCCTCTTCTTGATAAGGCGGCAGTTATAGGAAAGAAGGTTGATTCTGAGCTTTCAGCAAAGATTCTTGATTTCTGTAAAGAACGCTCCGTCGCCCCCGAAAGCATTATGCTGCTTGCAATGAGAACGCATCTTTCCGCACTTCATAACAGAGATCCCTTCGGAATGCAGCTTCTTATGTGCAGCAAGAGAATTACATATAAGGATATGAAAACGGGCGGATGTATGGCACAGCCTCTGCAGGTGCTGACATATATTGAAGAGGATAAGACCTTCGGGGAGGCTCTGGATGAATTCCTCAGAGTAAGAACCTCTCTTTACAGACATCTTACTTATCCCTATACCACTGCTCGTGACCAGTTCAGAGAGATGTATGACTATTCTCTCATTCAGGGTCCTGCATCCCTTATGTTCTCCTGGCTTCCCGTTCCCGTAACAGAATTTACAGAGTTTAAGTTTGATTTTAAGACATATAATCTGGGCAGATATTTCAGCCCCCTTTATGCAATTTGTTATCCTGATCCTCAGACCCATGCTCTCGCTATGCATTATATGTACAGAGAAAAGCTTATCACCCCCGAGGATCTTGAGGCATTGCATAATAATACTGTTAAGATTATCGAAAAGGGAATAGCAAATCCCGATATCACGATAGGCGAGCTTCTTGACAGTCTTAAGTAATAAATTTCCCCGAGGTGCTTTTATGGATCCCAAGGATAAAAAATATTTAGATAATCTCCGCCACGAGGTGCATATGATGGGTGAGCTTCTCACTCTTAAAATGCTTTTTGAACGTATGGAGGTTTACGGCGAAAGAGTGTGTATGGTTACAAAGAAAAAGGATTCTGTAACCGAATATACCGTTAATCGTTTCAGAGAGGACGTACGTGCTCTCGGTACGGCTCTTAAGTCAATGGGACTTATAGATAAGCACATCGGAATTCTCAGTGAAAATTCATACCAGTGGGTAACCACGTTCTTTGCAACCGTATGCGGCGGCGGTGTTGCAGTTCCCGTTGATAAGGAGCTGACTGATGCCGATATCAGTGCGCTGTTTACAAAGGCTGATGTTGAGGTTGTTTTCTTTTCTCGCGCATATAAGGAGACTGCAAAATATCATCTTGAGCATGATGAAAGATGTAAGACTGCAGTTTGTACAAACAAAAAGTATGATGCCTTCCTCAGCTTTGACGAGCTGATAGAAAAGGGAAAACGGCTTATAGCAGACGGTGATGACAGCTATATAAAGACGGAGGTCAGCAAGGATGATCTTGCTGCGATTGTATTCACCTCGGGTACTACAGGTGCAAATAAGGGTGTTATGCTTACGCACGGCAATTTTGCCCAGAATGCAGACGGTGTGCTTGAGACAATTGAAACTCAGTACAGCTCCATTTCGCTGCTTCCCATGAATCATGTGTATGAGCTCAGCTGTAATATTCTCACAGCTCTTTATATGAACTGTCCCGTATTCATAAACGATTCACTTAAGAACTTCATGGATAATGTGAGATTCTACAAGCCCGATGCAATGGCAATTGTTCCTCTTGTTATTGATACAATTTATAATACAATCTGGAGAACGGCAGAGCAAACCGGCAGAGCAGAGATTCTTAAGAAGCTTCTTAAGCTCTCAAATGCTATGAGAAAAATAGGCATAGATCTTCGTCCCGTCCTTTTCAAAACAATTGCAGAAAAGTTCGGTGGCAAGTTTCCCACAATGTCCTGCGGCGGTGCTCCCACAAGAGTAGAGTATATTACATGTCTTTCCGATTTCGGCTTTACTATTTATAACGGCTACGGCCTTACCGAATCTTCTCCTACTGTAACACTTAATCTTGAGGCAGGAAAATATCCCGATTGCGCGGGATATGCTTTCCCTAAAGCTAAATTTATGATACACGATCCCGATGATAAGGGTGTGGGTGAAGTATGGATCAAGGGTGAAAATGTCACAAAGGGCTATTATAAGGACGAAGAAGCTACAGCGGCATCATTCGAAGACGGCTGGTTCAAAACAGGTGACTACGGAAGAACCGATGAGCTTGGCAGACTCTACATTGTCGGCAGAAAGAAGAATCTTATTATTCTTGATAACGGCAAGAATGTTTTCCCCGAAGAGGTTGAAAGCTATTATATGGAGGCTGTAAGCTATCTCCATGATGTTGTAGTCTTTGAAACAGACCAGGAAATAAACGGACGTATGCAGAAGATTATTGCAGGTGCATTCTATGTAAGTCCCGCAGATGTCGGTAATAAGAGTGAAAAAGAAATAAAAGAAATGGTAGAAAGGGATATTCTTGAGGCTAACAAGAATCTTACATTCTACAAGCGTGTTCAGGATACCTATATTACTACAACAGAATTTGAAATAAATTCTACAAGAAAGGTTATACGAAGCAAGGTAATTGACCGCTATAATGCTTCAAAAAATAAATAACAAAAAACGGAGGAAGAAAAATGCTTGATAAAATCAGGGATATAATATGTGAATTTGTTAATGCTGATCCTAAGGATATCACCCTTGAAACAAATATCCGTAAGGATCTTGGACTTAATTCTCTTGAGCTTGTAAACCTTGCTGTAGAGATTGAAGAGGCTTTTGAAGTCGAAATTCCTGACAAGGAAGCAATGGGACTCGAAACAGTAGCAGATGCAATCAGAATTATTGAAAAGTACATGGACTGATAAAGTGTCAGCCACAGAAATTTTTACGGTTGATATCAGCAGAATAAGCCGCACTGAAATTGATGCGGCTTATTTTGTTATGTCTGAAAAAAGAAGAAAAAAATGTGACGGACTGAGATTTCAGTCTGATAAGGATCTTTGTATTGCTGTTGATATGCTTTCGAGAAGGGTGCTTGCCGATAAGCTCGGAGTGCTTCCCGAATCGCTTGAATTTGATGCAGGAGATAAGGGTAAGCTTTATCTTGTAAACGGGGACTACCAGTTCAATGTCAGCCATTCGGGGAATATTGCGGCTGTTGCCGTAAATTCCGGAAAAGCCGTGGGAATTGATGTTGAAAAAATGAGACCGGTATCCGCAGCTGTTGCACGACGTGTTTTTTCTCCTTCTGATATGCAATTTGTTTTCGGAACTGACACTGTTCCGGATGGCAGCTTCCATGAGCGCGAAACCCTTGTGCGATTCTTTAAGGTCTGGACATATAAGGAAGCCTTTGTAAAGATGACAGGCGAAGGAATAACGGATAATTTCAGAGATTTCAGCTATGATGAAAATAAGTGTTATTCAGAGGTTTTTGATGACTATGTTCTGAGTGTTATCACAGCAAAAGAATAATAAAAATAACCGCCCACATACGCCGGTATACGGTGTACAGTGAGCGGTTTTTTTCTGTGCTTATTCGACAGATTTAAGTGAAAGTACCATATCCACTTTTTTGAGCTTCTTATGAAGTATAAGGTTTACTGTTATTATTATCAGAACGGTAATTGCAATTGCGGCGATGAAGCTGTACCAGGCAATATTCTGTCCGTACATAACCGTATCAATAGCAGTAAACGATATAAGAATAAAGTGAACGATTATTCCGAGAAGAACACCCAGTGCAATACCGAATACGGAAACAATGATATTTTCACGGTAAAGATAGTTGCTGACTTCGTTATCATAGAAGCCCAGCACCTTAAGTGTTGCTACTTCTCTTGTTCTTTCAATAATATTGATGTTTGAAAGATTATAAAGAACAATAAACGCAAGAATGAGGGCGGATATAAAGAACACAATTATAACAGCAGAAAGAGCATCAGTTATCTGCGAAATACTTTCCGTTGTGTCACTTGTAAAAGAAACTGCAGTTATTCCCGAGGTCTTCATAAGATCTGTGCTGATAAGTCCCTTTGCATTTGAGAGTGTGTCTGTATCAGCATTGTCGAAAGTTGACGAAAGCTCACCTATTGCATAGAAATATTCGGGATCCTTGCCTGTTGCATCTTTATAGGTGTTTGCTGTCATATAAATGTAGTGGAAGGTGTAATTTTCAACAATTGCACTGACTGTCACCGAATAGGTTTTACCGTCACCGTCAGTGAAAAGAATATCTTCTCCTACATCTGTTTTTGTGTCACGAGCCAACTTTTCCGTTATTATGGCGCCGCTGTCATCCAGGGCATATTGTTCTCCGTTTATTCTTCCGCGGAGCTCTACATACGAATTAATGCTCTGTGGTGTTGCGGGAACAAGTGTATAGACATCCAGCTCCTTGTTACTTCTTTCGCTGCCGGCTGTCATAGCCTTCATTGAAGTGAGCATAAGGGATTCGATTCTGGCATCAGATGCCGCCTTATTATATGCAGCAGAGGGTGTTTTTGCAGACTGTTCCTCCGAGAAAACTATCTGGAAATCGTATTTTGAGATTGCATTTTCTCCGTACTGTTTTGTAAGTATTGCGCTGATGGAATTGTACATTCCGAGGCTTGCTATAAGAAGCGCTGTGCAGCCTGATATTCCAAGAAGAGTCATTACGAATCTCTGCTTATTTCTGAAAAGGTTTCTTGCGGTTACCTTTGCCGTAAAGCTGAGTCCCTGCCAGAGGAAGGTGATCTTTTCAAGAATGATTCTCTTTCCTGCCTTCGGAGCCTTCGGACGCATAAGAACAGAAGGCTTTGTCTGCAGATCCTTATAAAGAGCAACTGTTGTCACAACAGCTGTGCATATAAGTGATATTACAAGGCTTAATGCTGAATGCAAGAACGGGAATTTGTAAATAAGGTCGGGCAGAGCATACATAACGGAATATGCAGAGTTGATTGCATAGGGGAATAGGAAAACCGCTATGGAAACACCTATGATTGTTCCGAATATGCAGGCACTTAAGGAATAAATGACATACTTTGCAACTATGGAAATTTTTGTATAGCCAAGGGCCTTGTAAGTGCCTATAAGAACTCTGTCTTCATCAATGAGTCTTGTAAGGGTGGTAAGGCATATCATTGATGAAATCATAAAGAAGAATATAGGGAAAATATTTGAGAGAATTTCAATATTTTTTACAGCCTGGCCGTAACCGCTGTATCCGGGAGTTCCGTTTCTGTCATAAACACTCCACGTCAGATCGTCAAGCTTGGCGAGCAATGCCTTTGCTTCATCAACCTGTTTCTGTGCCGTGAGAAGCCCGGAGTCAAGCTGCGCTGCTGCCTCCTGACGTTTCTGCTTTGCTGCTTCAAGGTTCTGGGGTGCGGAATTTACCTGATTTCTCAGCTCGTTGAGCTTCGATTCTGCCTGAATTTTTTCTATCTGCAGCTGGAGATTTCCGCTGGAAATATTGTGGCCGTAAGCGGTAAGCTGAGCACTTGCGGACTGAAGTTCTTTTGCTGCTTCATCAAGCTGAGATTTTGCTGTTGCAAGTGCCAGTGTCGCATCAGTCAGCTCTTTTTTCTTTTCTTCAAGGAATGTTCCCAGCTCATTGAACTGTGCTTCCTTTTCCTTGAGTTCTTTTTCCTGTGCAGCAAGATTTGCTTTCTGAGTATCAAGATAAGGCTGAAGATTTGCTGCAATTTCAGTTGCAAGTCCCTGAGTGGTAAGAGATTTTACCGCATTGTAAAGCTCGGGATAGGTAATCTGCATCATATTTATGATGGACTGAATCTGTTCGGCTGAATATGCATCTGACTGTACGTCACCGATTCGTGTTATTGTTGACTCTGCGGCTGTAATAAGTCTTTTTGTTGTATCTATCGTTTGTTTTGCCGTTTCTATGGAAGTTTGTCCGTTAAGATACTGATTGTATGATGAATCGTAAAGATCTTTCGTTTCTGTGTGCTTTAACTGCTGAGTGTTGTATTGCTCCATATTCTGCTGATAAAGCTTTTCTTTTTCCGAATATTCCTGTAATGCAGCATAGTACTCTGCAGTATTATTGTTGAGGTTGACCTCTGCTTCGGCAAATTTTGTGTCAAATTCATTCTGAGCATCGGCAAGGTACTGCTTGCCGTTTGCAACCAGATCTTCAAGCGTTGCTATTGTTTCATCAAGCTCAACAAGCTGCTCCGATACATTAGTCGAGCTGTTCTGAATTTCGGCTTCTCCCGTAACAATTTTGTTCTGAAGCTCAGGACGGAGTGCAGCCACTCTCATTTTTATCTGATTTTTTGAAATTGCTTTGATGTTTTCAATGACGGGAGCAAGATATTCAAAGTATTCATCCGAATAAGGATCAAAATACTCGGCTCCCTGAACATTGATATATGCTTCGGAATAATAATCAGCGGTAAAGGCTTCATCGGGAATAATTATAAAGGTTCCGACCTTACCGCTTCCTATTGTGGTGTTTCCTCTTTCAAATGAGAGATAAAAAGGGGAGCGGATAATGCCGACAATTGTGTATGTCGACTCCTTAAGTCCTGAAGGCGCGGTACCGTTTTCTGTTTCGAGGGTAATTGTGTTACCTATTTTATAACTGTCGGGAGTAGAAAGTGTACTTGCATCTACAAGACATTCATTGACAGAGGAAGGATATTTGCCTTCAATGAGCTGAGGTCTGTTCATAAATGAGCCGTCATTTGCTCCGCCAAGGAAATCAGCGATATGGTCGGGTGATATTGAATATGCACGGGCGCTTATCTGTGTGCCGTCAATGTCTGCTTCAATTTCGCCGTTTACGCGGACGAGGGCATCGACAAACTTCTGTCCTTCTGCATACTGGACACCCTCCAGTTTTTTGATTTCCGCAATGTCGCTGTCGGTAAGTCCCGCAACGGACTGAATGCGGATATCCATTAAGTTATAATCCGTGAAATATTTTTCTGCGGTAGCAAACATATCGGGAGCAGTAGCCTTAATACCCACGAAAAAAGCTGTTCCGAGGGCAATTATAAGCATTATTGATATATATCTGCTCAGGTTCCTTTTTATGGTCCGCAGAGTATCTTTTATTAGTGCTTTTGACAAAGGATGCTCCTCCTTACCATTCTATCCTGTCAACGGAAAGGGGATTATCGTTGACTGCAATTCTGTGAACTTTACCGTTTTTCATGGTAATAACTCTGTCTGCCATAGGTGTTAGCGCAGTGTTATGTGTAATGATAATGACAGTCATTCCCGTTTCTCTGCTTGTTTCCTGCAGAAGTCCGAGAATCTGTTTACCTGTATTATAGTCAAGTGCACCTGTAGGCTCGTCACAAAGAAGTATTTTCGGATTCTTTGCAAGTGCACGTGCAATGGAAACTCTCTGCTGCTCACCACCGGAAAGCTGTGAGGGGAAGTTGTCCATTCTTTCACCAAGTCCCACTCTTTCAAGAACTCGGGCAGGATTCAGCGCCTTATTGCTTATCTGAGATGCCAGCTCGACATTTTCAAGAGCAGTAAGATTTGGAACAAGATTATAAAACTGGAAAACAAAGCCAACATCGTGACGGCGGTAGGTTGCCAGTCTTTTTTCATTAAATTGGTTTATAAGGTCTCCGCCTACGCGGATTTTTCCGTCATCACAGGCATCGAATCCGCCGAGAATATTAAGTACCGTAGTTTTACCTGCGCCGCTGGGACCTACAACCATACAAAGCTCACCCTCCTCGACAGAAAAAGAAATTCCGTCAAGTGCATTGATGGTGACTTCACCCATCTGATATTTTTTGTAAACTGATTCAAGTTCAATAAAGCTCATAACTGTCCACCTTAAAAATTATACAAAGTAAGTATATCGCATGTTATATATATAGTCAAGTGAAATTATTTCCCTTTGGAGGTTAAAAATGCCTTTTGTATTGTTGATGACAAAATATTCACTTCTTGAATGTATATTTATTCATAAATGCTTAATAGTTTGTTCGCATAATAATCCGTTGCTTGACTTTTGTTGTCTGCCATATTAAAATGATACCTTGGAATTAACCTTAAAAACACAAAAGGAGTTTTTTAAATGTCAGTTGAACGTGTGCTTTTCGGAAATATGTCAGACGGCAGAGAGGTTTACGAATATGTTATAACTAATTCGTCTGAAATGTCTGCCCGCGTAATAACACTCGGTGCAACTCTGCGTTCCTTTGAAATGAAGGACAAGGACGGGGTTGTCAGAGATGTGCTTCTTTGCTTTGATAATGTAAAGGACTGTCTTGAGCTTTCAGATTATCAGGGTGTGATTGTCGGTCCCGTTTGTAACCGTATCGGTGGTGCAGTAATAGAAATAAACGGCGAAACTTATCCGCTTACCGCAAACGAAAAGGGTATTACCTGTCTTCATTCCGGCGGAGAACTGGGGAATTCTCTCTGGAAGGCTATAGTGACTGATTCTGACAGTGTTGAATTTACATATGTTCAGGCAGACGGTGCACATGGTTTTCCCGGTGAAAAGGAAGTTAAGGTTATTTACAGGTTAGGGGATGATAATAAGCTTCACATAAAGTACGAGGCTGTGTCTTCCAAGGATACTTATCTTAATTTTACCAACCACGCATATTTTAATCTTAACGGTTATGATAACGGCGATATTCTTTCTCACACTCTGTCAATTGATGCCGACTTTATAACAGAGGTTGATGAAAACAGCATACCTACGGGTAATAATCTTGCTGTTGAAGGAACTGCTTTTGATTTCAGACAGGAGAAGGTTATCGGAAAGGATATTGATGACAGCAATATCCAGCTTCAGTATACAGGTGGTTATGATCACAATTTCTGCATAAACGGATATGACGGAAGCCTTAAGAGAATTGCCTGTGCAAAAGGAAATCTCAGCGGAATAGAAATGAATGTTTATACAACTCTGCCCGGTGTTCAGTTTTATGCGGGAAATTTCCTTAAGGGTATAAAGGGCAAGAATGAGGTGCCTATGGAGAAGAGAAGCGGATTCTGTCTTGAAACCCAGTTCTATCCCGATACGCCTCATAATGCTTCATTTCCCTCATGCTTCTATAAAGCTGGAGAGAAGTATGTGTCGGAAACCGTATACGAGTTTTCAGTAAAATAAAATTTGTCCGTTCAGACAAAATTTGCTTGCTGAAAGCTGTTAAAAGCACTTGACATTATTATTTATTTTGTTATAATATCTATGTATTTTAAATTTATTGAATCGGAGGTGCGGTAGTGTCGAAAAAAAGGCTTTTATTCAGGTTCGTCTGTGTTGTCTTGTGTATGGCTGTATTGTCTGCAGAATTATTTGCAGCAGCACAAGTCCTTCCCTTTGAAACACAGTATGATTATGACAAGTCAGATATCGCATGGCTTACCGATCTTGTAATTAACGAGGACATGACAACGGTTGAAGGAATGGCTCAGCGTGTCAGTCTTATTCCCGAGCCCGAATATCCTTACACGGAAACTCCTGAGAGCTTCAAAAAGGAAGTTGACAGCTTTGTTTCTCTTTATGACCTTACATCAAGCTCACAAAGAGCGGGCTACATATACTTCTTTGAGGTGCTTAACGCTTCTTCAGGATTTCTTGCGGCAGATGTCAGTGATGCAACCGTGAAGGAATATCTTGAAGGTATGGGTATTGAGTATCCCGAGACGCCGGGAGAGGACGAGCTTGTTATTGCAAGAGCGCTTTTTGTTGCTTTGGTTACAGGTGCATACGGTACGGAATCCTTTGCACTTGGTTCTGACCTTGAAGAGGCAATAGTTTCATATCTTGCTACCATTACGGGAATGAATATGCAGGAGCTTCAGCAGTGGCTCCCTGATGAATCTGTTCTTTCTCTTGATGAGTATATTCTCGCTGCATCAAAGCTTGCTCTCTGGTCAAACGGTTATGATGTTGACCGTGACACCGCAGAGGAGGAGATTTACAGACTTATGGCTGTTATCTCCGTAAGATCCCAGGGTGTTTCTGTTGACAGTGATCTGACATTTGAGGACCTCAAGCTGAAATATACGGCTGCGCTCATCGGTGCAAAATATTCTGTTGTGCTTGACAGTGAAAAGCTTGCCTACCATCTTGAGAAGGGAACGGTTGCTTTTTATCTCCTTCAGCTCATAGGTAAAAGCGGTGGTCTTTCCGTAAGAGAAGATAACGCAACTTATGAGGAAGCCTTTAATCTTGTTGCAGAGAATACTCAGTATTTTGATGTTGATACTGAAGATTTTTATGCTGACATTTACAACTACAGTGCAACACTCAGCACGAGGTGCAGCAGTCTTTGGATATATCCTACTGCCTATGCAACCGAATCTGCTTATGAGTGCAGCATCAGTGTAAACGGTGTGCCGGTTAAGAACAACTACTATACAGAGGTTGAGATTGATCCTGAGCTTGATAAGCAGGAGCTTGTTGTTACTGTAACTGCAACGGGTGCCGGTGAAACCTCGGAGTGTACATATACCATTCACCTCACTCAGGGAACCTATGCAAATGTTGAGGGCGATGAGCCCGTAACTGAGAACCCTGCAGAAAATTATGTTTCGGCAGATTCACTTGTTGCGGAAATTCTTTCTACAATTGGTGTAAACTCAATAATTTCAGATGTTATTGACACTGTCTATACTGCACTTCCCGTTGACCTTTCAGGTGTAGTGTCATTTATTGCACCTACCTTTGGCGACAATGTTGCAAGCGGTATAACCGGTACAGATGTTGATACAACTGCAGATACAATTGTTTTTCCTGAAGCTGGCAGCGGTAATGACGAGTTTTTTATTTCTGTGCTTGATCAGATAGGTGCTGTTGTAGACACATCAATTGGCGGTATTCCCGGTCTTGAGATAATCGAAAATCTTCAGTACGGGGATGACAGCTCGATCACATTTGAATAATTTGTGTGCCGTTTCAGGCACTTGATGAACGGCTTCACCAAGTGCCTTTTTTGTTATTCCGGAAAAATTCCGGAGTGTTGCGGAAAAATATTTTCCCCGGGGGGAGGAAAAGAAAATGAATGAAAAAATTCTTATAGTTGATGATGATGCTAATATCTGTGAGCTTTTGAGATTGTATCTGTCCAAGGAGGGGTATATTCCCGTAATAGTTAATGACGGTGTAGCTGCAGTCGAAAGCCTCGAGTCAATTAAGCCGGCTCTTATCCTTCTTGATATAATGCTTCCTAAGCTTGACGGCTGGCAGGTATGCAGAAAAATCAGACAGGTAAGCGATGTTCCCATTATTATGATGTCAGCAAAGGGTGAAACCTTTGATAAGATACTCGGTCTTGAATTAGGTGCAGACGATTATGTTGTGAAGCCCTTCGATTCAAAAGAGGTTGTTGCCCGCATTAAGGCGGTTCTCAGAAGAACACTTGCACCTTCTGTGGAGACTCCCAAGGAGGTAAGCTTTGACAATCTTTTTGTAAGCATTACAAATTATGAAATGAAGGTCAGAGGCGTTCATGTTGATGCACCTCCTAAAGAGCTGGAGCTTCTTTTCCATCTTGCAAGCAATCCCAATCGTGTGTTTACAAGAGACCAGCTTCTTGATGAAGTATGGGGCTTTGATTATTACGGTGATTCAAGAACCGTAGACGTGCATATTAAAAGACTGCGTGAAAAGCTGGAGGGTGTTTCCGATAAATGGGAGCTTCGTACAGTGTGGAGCGTAGGATACAAATTTGAAACAAGATAACTATTATAATTCATTCTATTATTATATTAAGTGAGCTCTATTATGATGCCTTTAAGAAAACGCCGATCGAGCAGTATGTTTAAATGGTACTTTATACGGACTTCCATTTCTGTTATTTTATGCCTTACCATTTCAAGCTTTGCCATTTTGTTTTTCTTTCTGAATTTCTGGAAAACAGATAAGCTCACAGCTCTTACAGAAGACGCTCTGAGTGTATCTCAGAGCGTTGAAATTTTTACGGAAAGCTCAGATAAGGAATCGGACACATATTCTGACACTATTTTGCAATATATCAAAAATATCGTGCTGACCGTTGCGCATGCTTCGAATTCAGATCTTTTTGTTGTTGCTTCTGAGGGAAATATTATTGTATGCGGTGATTCTGATATTGCAGTTGATGATAGTTCTGCAGTATACGTATGTGATTCACACAGCGAAGTCAGCTTTTCTCCTGATTTTTTGGCAGAAATTTCTTTTGCAGGGAAGAACGGCTACAGCTATGATGGAGTGCTTAAGGGATTTTCGGATGAAAATTATCTTGTCGGTGCAGTACCGATGAATGTGCAGGGCAAAAATCTGTATATAATAGCCGTACAGCCTGAAAGTGAGGCATTTTTGCCTTATACAACAGAATTTCTTCGTATTCAGATTTTTTCAAGCTTGGTGGCACTTTTGCTGTCATTTATACTTTCGGTTATATTTTCATACAGAATGGTTCGACCACTTAAGAAAATTACTGCCGCAACAAAGCACTATGCCGGCGGTGATTTTACTGCGAGAATCAACACGGCAGATGTTTATAATGAGCTTACTGAGCTTGTAGACTCTGTTAACAGAATGGCAGACAGTCTTTCGGTGCTTGAAGAATCCAGAAGCAGCTTTGTTGCAAATGTTTCACACGAGCTGAAAACACCTATGACAGTTATCAGCGGTTTTGTTGACGGTATGCTTGACGGAACCATATCGCCCGAAGAGGAGCAGAAATATCTTATAATAGTATCCGATGAAGTAAAGCGTCTGTCCCGCCTTGTTGTTGCAATGCTCAATATGTCTAAAATAGAAGCCGGAAAGCTGACTCTCAATACATCCGTATTTTCTCTTGATGATATTTTTATAAAAACAATTATCGGGTTTGAAAAGTTCATTAATGACAAGAATATTGATGTAGTAGGTCTTGATATGCTGCAGAATGTGGTAATTACTGCAGATGAAACACTGATAACCCAGATTATTTATAACCTTGTGGATAATGCGGTGAAATTTACAGAATACGGCGGTATTATCACCGTTTCGGTTTACGAGGAAAAGAAGGAAGCAGTGTTTTCTGTCAGAAATACGGGAAAGGGTATAAATAAAAACGAGCGTGAGCTTGTGTTTGACAGATTTTATAAGGTTGATAAATCAAGAGGCCTTGATGCAAAAAGCTTTGGCATGGGACTTTATATAGTGAGGAGTATTATTGAACTCCATAAAGGAACAATAAGCCTTGAGACAGAGGAAAATGAATTTACCGAGTTTATTGTAAAATTGCCTTTGCAGTAAAATAATTTAATATTTATTTAAAGTTTATACACTATTATATTTTCCGAAATTATGAAAGGAAAGATTTACCATGAATGAAAATAATTGGGGTGAGCCTGTAAATAATATCCCTGAGGGCTCAGAAAACAGCAAAATGCCCGAAAAAGACAGTACCTCAGAATGTCAGGTAAAATTTAACGAAGACGGTACTTATTCGAGCGGCGCTGATGTGCAGGCAAATGAGAAGGCTCCAGAGAAAGAGATTTCTGAAAAGGAAGCTGCTTTGCATGATGCAATCAACAATTTTGACAGCCGTAATGTAAATCCATATTCCTACAGAAGCACAGCGTCTGAAAATAACGGCAATGCATATCCTTACGGAAACTCTGCAGCTAACGGAAATAATGCGCAGAATAACAGTGGTGCGGCCTCATATCCTTACGGGAACGGTGCTTATCCCTACGGCAATAACGGCTATAACGGCAATCCTGCAAACGGCGCTTATCCCTACGGTAACAGACCGCAGGGGGGCTATGCTTATCCCTCTGGCGAACAGGGCGGTAAAAAGAAGTCTAAGGGCACGAAAATATTCGGCATTGTTGCAGGTGCTCTTGGTGTATTTCTTGTAATAGCTCTTGTTTGCATTGTTATGGCAGGAGGAGACTCTCAGACAGTAGCTCCCGAAGAAACAACAAGCGGAATAGTAAACAATGTTGAGGAATTTGCAACTAATGCTTCCCCCGTAACAGGAAGTGACGTTAATGCTGAAGGCGAAATGACTCCGAAAAATATTTTCAAGAAGGTGCTCAAGTCCTCTGTGGGTATTCTTGTGTATGATAAATCAAAGGCACTTGCATCTGAAGGCTCAGGTGTTCTTTTCCAGGAATCTGCAGACGGTAAGTATACCTATATTGTAACCTGTGCTCACGTCATAAATGAATCATCGGGATATATCCGTGTTCAGCTTCACGACGGTAAGGAATATGATGCAGAGATTGTAGGCTTCGATGCAAGAACCGATATCGGAGTAATCCGTGTAGAAAAAACAGGATTTACCCTTGCGGAAATCGGTGATTCATCAAAGATTGAAGTCGGCGATCCTATTTATGCTATCGGTAATCCCGGCGGTGTTGAATTCGCGAACTCCTTCACAGACGGTATGGTGTCTGCTCTTGACAGACCTGTAAGCTCCTCATCAACAGGCTACACAACAGAATGTATTCAGCACACAGCTGCAATCAATCCCGGAAACTCCGGCGGTGCCCTTGTAAATTCTTTCGGACAGATTATCGGTATTAATTCAATGAAGATTGTTGACGATGAATATGAGGGTATGGGCTTTGCCGTTCCTTCCTCTGTGTTTGTTGAAATTGTAAATGAAATTATGAAGCACGGTTATGTATCCAACAGACCTAAGCTTGGTATAACCTATGTTCCTGCCAGTGAATACAGCTCATACGGAATGTATGTGGCAATAAAGGGACTTCCCTCAGGCTCTATTGTTATTTATGAAATTGCCAAGGACAGTGCTCTTGCTGGTACAAAGGCTCAGGCAGGAGATATGATTACTGCAGTGAACGGCATAGAGCTTGAAACAGCCTCCTTCCTTTCCGAGTATATCGAAAAAGCAAATGTAGGTGAGGAGATTACACTTTCTTTGATCAGAATAAACAATGATTATTCTGCAGAAGAATTTGAGGTAACTGTGACTCTTGTTGAAGACCGCGGTGATTCATTTGTTCAGGAAGAAGCAACAACTGAATCACTGATGCCCGGGGGTAATTACGGCGGAAACTACGGCGGTGGCTACGGTGGTAGCTATGATGATTATTTTAATCAGTTCTTTGAAGAATTCTTTAATGGCATGAGATAAAACAGAAAACCTGTCACAGTATAGTGACAGGTTTTTTTGTTGGTTTTTTCAGCAATTTTTTCTTACTTTGCTACGGGAACATTGATTACCAGGTCAGTAAGGGGGAATGAGCAGCAGGGATGAATACAACCGAATTTGAAGTCAGCCAGTCTTCTGTATTCAAGATTCTTCGGTACATATACCTTACCTGAAAGAAGATGAGAATGACAGAAACCACATTCACCGCTTCTGCAGCGTGCGGGTGCCGCAATGCCGTTCTTTTCGAGAATCTGCAGTACTGTGTCATTTGTGCTGCCGGTAACTGTAGTGGTCACATCCTGAATTGTAACGGTAATTGAAACAGTTTCGGGTACATCTGAAGGATAATCAGCCTGAGAAGAGGGGTTGCGGAATTCACCGAACATCTCGTGACGGACATACTTCTTTTCGAGACCGAGCTTTTCAATTTCCTTATCAAGGAATTCGTACATAGCCTGAGGGCCGCAGATAAATATTGAATAAGGCTCGTTTTCGGGAGCATATTTCTTTATAATATCTGCTGTGATAAAGCCATTTTCGAAGCCGTTGCCGTCACAATCAGCATCCTTGTCGCTTAATACGTGAACAACATTTACCTTACCCGTTTTCTTTATTTCTTCGAGCTCGTCATAGAAAAGCACATTTGCCTTGTTTCTGCTGCCGTATATGAGAGTCATATTGAATTCTTCGTCACCGTCAATTACTGCGCCTGCCATTGAAATGAAGGGTGTAATGCCGCTGCCGCCTGCAATACAGATAACATTTTTTGCATCTCTTAAGGGCTGATATTCAAAATGGCCTTCGGGAGCTGATACGGTAACCGGAGTACCGACAGTCCAGGTATCAAGAATATAATTTGACATTATGCCGCCGTCAACACGCTTGATTGTAAGCATATATTTACCGTCAAGTGCATCCTTCGGTTTTGATGAAATTGAATATGCTCTTGTTATTTTCATACCGTCAATTTCTTCAAAAACTGTAAGGTATTTACCTGCACCGAAGTAAGCAAGTGCCTTGGTGCCCTTTTCTTCATCGGGAACAAGCACGAAGCTCTTGCAGTCCTCAGCTCTTTCAATAACCTCTGCTACCTTAAGGAACTGTTTTTTCGGGTGAAGTGCTTTTGCAAGTGCCGTTGCATTATCGGGAATTTCGGGAATAATTGCCTTGGCATTTTCGAAGGTCTTCTGTCTGTCAGCGAGAAGGGAGATGAATTTTGTTGCTTTAAGTGATTTTAAGCTTGCCATTTTTATTTGCCCTCCTTAAGTGCCTTTATTGTAAGATCTGCGGCTTTTTCACCTGTGTAATAAGCACAGCCGTAGCCGTCGCCTCTTTCCTGGGTAGCACCGCAGAAAAGGAAATTGTCAAAGGGCTGATCCTTAAGATACTGAATTGTTCTGGGAAGCATACTGTCCCATTTTTCAAGCATATATCCGTAAGGTGTACCCCAGGGAGTGTTGAGATAGCGTGCGAATGTGGGGGGAAGGGCAATTTCAATTTCCTCAATGTAAGGCTTGATAGAAATATTCAGTGCCTTTTCGCAGGTTTCAATCATATCCTCTGCAACCTTGGTTTTGAATTTTTTGTAATCCTCAGGCTTCACATCCTTCATAACATCACCGAATGTCATTGTTGTAAGGAAAAGCTGGCTTGTGCCCTCGGGGGTACAGTCGGGAATAATTTCGTTAAGGCAGTTGATGATACAGTAGCCGCTGAAAAAGCCCTGAGCTGCCTCATACTGCTTGTCTGAGTCTGAATCGGGAGCAATAAATACGGAATAGTCGGTAATTCCGAGTTCCTCCTTTGTTTTGTTCATGCCAAGATAAACTGTGGTAAGAGTACATGCAGTTTTTCTGGAATTGAGCATTTTCATCTGCTGCTTGGGAACATCTTTTTCATCCATAAGCTCTGTGAATACCTTGTAAGGATAGCAGTTGCAGATGAAGCGTTTGCCGTAAACCTCTTTTTCACCGTTGATAACAACGCCTGCGGGCTTTCCGTTTTTCATAATAATTTTAGTAACATCTGAGTTGTACCAGATTTCACCGCCGAAATCACGGATTTTCTGATCAATTGCAAGGCTCATTTCATGGCTTCTAAGATGGGGAATACCTGTACCGCTTCTTACATAGCTGTGAAGACAGCAAAGATAATAAAGGAAGTCAAACTGTGAGGCAGGGGAGCCCATATAACACCAGTAGGTGTTGAAAATGTCCTGAGCCTTTTTGGGCATACCCAAGGCATTAAGAGCCTCAGTCATTGTGTGTGAGGTCATTCTCATAATGTCGGGAACATCCTTAAGGCTTCCGGGGAGCTTTGAAAGATCGTCAAGACAGTCAAATGCCTTGAACATATTTACTGATAATTCAAAAGCCTTTTTGCAGCTTTCATAAGAGCCGGGAACAAGCTCATCAAGCTTTCTGGAGAAGTTTTCAAAGCCCACCGGCATTCTTGCATCAACCGTAACGGAAACACCGTTTTCATTGATAAATGTATCCGTATCGCCCTCCTTTGCAGGAACAACAAGACGGAAGGTAGAATCATGTCTGAACCATTTTACATCAGCATCAATTCTGTTGAATACCTCTTCAATTGTACCGGCTTCCTTTTCATCGCCGATGCCTGCAAGCTCGTGAAGTGAGGGCTCGAATTCAAATCTTCCTCTTACAAAGGAAGAGGCTGAACCGCCCGGAATGTTATGTCTTTCAAGAAGTAAGGTTGAAAGACCCGCTTTTGCACAGTTTGCAGCAGCTGCAAGACCGCCGTTACCTGCGCCGATAACTATAACGTCATATACTTTGTTCATATAAACGCAATCCTTCCGTTCATAAAAATACATCTTATTCTACCACTACGGTTTTGCAAAAACAATAAAATAAGGTATAATAAAAAAACTTTGGAAAATATATCAAAATGTGCGCTTCGTGCTTAGTAAAAATAACAATAGAAAAACCGATGCTTTTATGTTAAACTATAAAAAAAGCTTTAGGATAAATATGAAGTACAGTATTTTTGACAGCCCCGTAAGGGTTTACGGAATTCCGTTTTTTGAAAGAAATAAAAAGCTTGAGCGCTTCCCCGAGGATTTAAGGAGAAAGCTCATTGAATTTCACTCACAGTTCGGTGAAGGTACAATTGACCACATAGCAACAAGAACCGTGGGTGCAAGAGCTGCATTCAGGACGGATTCAAAGAAAATAAAGATTGAAATGAAGCTGAAAACCCTTGCTCACGATGTGGGAATGTCCCGTTTCTCCTGCTCTTCAGCTGCTGTTTATACGGGAACAGGAGAAGGCATTGTTTTCAGAGGACTTGCTGTTCCCGGTTTTGATGATATGCTTGGGGACATTGAGTTTACAAAGGAAAATGTGACCGAGGATGTTATGATATTCTTCCCTCGTAACGAAATCGTGGAGGATATCAAAATCTATCTTGATGACGGGGCTGAAATTTTACCGCCGACACCTTACAAGTATGAAAAACCCGTTATTTTCTTCGGTTCTTCTATTACAGAGGGCGGTCACGCTTCTCTTGTTACCAACGCTTATACTGCGCTGTTGTCCCGATGGCTGAGCTTTGATTACTACAATTTCGGTCTTTCGGGCTGCTGTCTCGGACAGCTTGATATCGCAGAATTTATCTGTTCTCTTGAACCGTCTGTTTTTGTTTATGATTACGACCACAATGCTTTTTCAGCCGAATATCTTAAAAACACCCATGAGCCGTTTTTCAGGTACATCAGAGAAAAACTCCCGTCGCTTCCCGTGGTTATGATGTCAACTCCAAATTACGATCATATGCCTGAAGCCGACGAAAGACGGGAAATTATAAAGACGACCTATGAAAATGCTAAAGCTTCAGGTGATAAAAATGTGTATTTTATTGACGGCAAATGCTTTTTCGGTGAAGAAGAGAGACAATTCTGTACAACAGATACCACTCATCCCAATGATTACGGCTTTCACAAAATGGCACGGGTTATTGAGCCTGTGATGAAAAAAATTTTAGAAAAAATGTAAAAGGAGAAAATTATGGAATTTTTACTCAAACTCAGAAACCTTATTATGCTGCCTATTCTTATTCTTACCATGCTTACAAGTCCTTCCGCAAAAAGCACGGATTCTGCCGAGCTTATTTCCAAGGACACCTTTGTACTGGATCAGGCTTTTATGATGGGACAGGGAATTACTACAGACGGAGAATACTATTATACAAGCGGTGCGCTTACTGCGGTTAATCTTACAATTCTTGCAAAGTTCACCGTAGAAGACATGGAGCTTGTCACCTCTGTTATCAATCCTCTTCCCGCTGTTTGTACAGACCGCGGAAATAATCACATAGGCGGTATAAGCTATTATAACGGAAAAATCTATGCTTCTGTTGAAGGTCCCGATGAGGGATATCCCTGTATAGTTGTGTTTGATGCTGAGACCCTCACCTGCACAGGAGAGGTGTATGACCTTCCCGTTGAGATTTATTCTGACGGTGTGCCCTGGTGTGCGGTTGACAAGGAAACGGGATATCTTTACGCTTCTAAGTGGAGTGATGCTGAGACGGTTTACTGTTATGATATAAATAATGAAATGGCTCTTGTCAAAGAAATTCCTCTTACCGGTCTTGGTATCATTGACCGTATTCAGGGCGGTGAATTCTATGACGGCGTTCTTTATCTTTCAACTGATATTAAGGATAACGGAAATATCAAGAATGTATTGAAGCTTGATGTAGCAACAGGCGAGGTTTCCGTTTTTGCTGAAAGAAATGTGGGCGGTGAAAACATTGAAGCAGAGGGACTTACCTTCCTTGAAACAGCAGACGGTGCAGTTATGCATGTTCTTGATTACAATAAAATTGTGGGTGTGACAGTTCACCATTATGATGTTGAGTTCTGATATGGAGAATATAAGTCTTGAGCAGTTCTGCTCTCTTGATTTTCGTTTTTGTGAAGAAAATCCCGTATTGAAATATTCTCTTCCCAGTCTTGTAGTGGCAGATCCCTCAATTCTTACTCCCGACAAGACTCCCGATAAAAAGTGGCATCTGTTTGCCCATACATTTTTCGGTGTTTATCATTATACTTCCGAAGACGGAATTTCTTTTGCAAAATTGGGGAGAATTGCAGACCGTGCAATGCGCCCCGATATCAATGTGATTGACGGAGAGTACTATCTTTATTTTGAAAGAACAAGAGCTCCCATTCTCAATGCTCTGAATTCCGTCGGTGTAAAATGGCATTCTGAGATTTATATGTGTAAATCCACAGATCTTAAGGTGTGGTCAGCCCCCGAAAGGGTAATTGCTCACACAAGAGACTATGAGGCAAGTAAAACGGGTATTGCGATTTCAAATCCGTTTTTAATAAAAAAAGACGGAAAATACCGTATGTATTATTCCTGCGGTCTGACATTTATCAAGGATTGCGGATTTTCGGAGCCTACACATATTTCCTTTGCTGAAAGTGAATTCCCCGAAAAGGACTTTGTTTCACGAGAAAAGCCTGTAATCAGTCCCGATAAAAACAGTAGATATCTGAATCTTTGCTCGGGATGCATTAAGGTATATAAGCTGAAAGATTGCTATATCGGTCTTCAGAACGGAATTTTCGAAGAAAACGGCAAAAGTCATTCAGCAATAATGCTCTTAAGGTCCGATGACGGAGAGAATTTTACATTCGTAAAGCCCCTTATTGTTCCCGAAAAAGAGCACCCCTGGATGGCGCAGTTTGTCTATGCTTGCTGTATGACTCAGTATGAAGGAAAATTGAGAATTTACTTCAATGCAAGAAATGCGGCTGATATCTTAAGAGGCAGAGAAAGCATAGGCTTCTGTGAAGCAGAAATATAAATTAAAAGCAGATGGGCAAAAAACTCATCTGCTTCTTCTTTTAATTTTTTATTCTCTGAAAAGAGGTGTGGAGAAATATCTTTCCGCTGTATCGGGAAGAATTGTGACAACTGTTTTGCCTGCCCCTAATTTTTCTGCAAGCTTGATTGCAGCAGCAACGTTTGTGCCTGATGAAATTCCGCACATAAGTCCCTCTTTTGAAGCTAAATCCCTTGCGGTTTTAAGCGCTTCGTCATCGGATACTATGTATATATCCTCATAAATTTCAGTATTGAGTATTTCGGGAATAAGTCCGTCGCCGATACCCATCTGAATGTGTGCGCTGACAGTGCCGCCTGCAAGAATTGCTGCATTTTCAGGCTCAACAGCCCATATGGTCATATGTGGATTCAGTGCTTTTAAGGTTTCACCAATTCCCGTAATTGTGCCACCCGTACCGATACCCGAGCAGAAGCCGTCTATGGGACCGCCCACCTGCTCAAGAATTTCAAGGCCTGTCTGATGGCGGTGAATCATGGGATTTGCGGGATTTTCAAACTGCTGTGGAACAAATACCTTAGGGTCATCCTTTTGCATCTGTAACGCTGTTTCAAGGCATTTCGCTATTGCATCTCCGATGTTGCCTTCATCGTGAATAAGCACAACCTCGGCACCGTAATGCTGCATTATTTTCTTTCTTTCAATGCTTACTGAGTCGGGCATAATAATTCTTACCTTATATCCGAGAACTGCACCAACAAGTGCAAGACCGATTCCCTGATTGCCCGATGTGGGCTCGACAATGATGCTGTCCTTAGTAAGAACTCCTCTTTTTTCAGCATCCTTTATCATGTTATAAGCAACTCTCGTCTTAACTGAGCCGCCTACATTGAGTCCTTCATACTTTACAAGCACCCTGGCAGCGCCCTCGGGTACCATATGGTTTAACTGCACCATGGGAGTATGTCCCATGGCATCAAGAATATTGTTGTATATCATAAATCCTCCATGGATATAAGTTGTTTGTTTTTTTCAGAAGCTTTTTGCCCAGTTTACAAGTGAATTATGCCAGATGTTTTCGCTGACATCCTTTTGCATCTGCTCTGTTACGGGGCCGTTTTTTGCCAGCTTCCCGAGAATTACTGCCTGAAGCTCTTCTACCGTCATATCCTCGTAGGCTTTGTCGGGGATTGCTGCAGTTTTTGGCGTAGATTCCTTTGCAGAAAAACAATTTTCAATTTCTTTTGTTTCAGCTTTTATTTCAGAAGTTTCTTTTGCTTTTTCTTTTTCGGGAAGCGTTATTTCCGTTACGACAGGTGTAAATTCTTTTACCGTTCCTTCACGTGGTAGGAGAATTTCACCGGAGTTTCCCTTTAAGGTGAGAGTGATTTTTCCGTTTTCAGCCTTTATTTTGCCACCGGATAAAGCTTTTGTATAAAGACCGTTATGGGGGCAGGGAATACTTACTGTTGCTTCGCTATCATCGTTATTTACCGCAACAAAAACACAGCTGTTTCCGAGAGTTCTTGAGAAAGAATACTGTCTGTTTGTGAGAAGTAATTCTTTATAATCACCGTAAGACAGCTCCTTTGCTTCTGTTCTTATTTTTATAAGAGCAGAAGTAAGCTTTGTTACAGGATTATTCTCTGCTTCATTCCTATATTCCTCATAACTGAGATATGGTCTTAAAGAAGCATCTGAATGTCTTTCCTTTATGCCTTCAATACCGAATTCCGAGCCGTAGTAAACAGAAGGAATTCCGGGAAGTGTGAAAAGAAGAATATTTACGGGAACAATGTGTCTTTTGTCGGAAAGCTTTGTATAAATTCTTTCAACATCGTGATTATCTGCGAAATTATAAAGTCTGAGGTTTTTGCACATATCATGCAGTCTTTTTACCGTGTGAGCAATTTCAAAATAATTTCTGTCGTTGTGTCCCGAATAAAGTGCCTTGTGAAGATTGTAGTTAGTAACGGAGTGAAGAGTGTCGCTGTTTGCCCATCGGCTGTAATCTCCGTGAATCACTTCTCCCATAAGCCAGAAATCAGCTTTTACCTCGTTTGCGGTTCGGCGAAGTGCCTTCATAAAGTCAAAATCAAGTACATCTGCAGCATCAAGTCTTATGCCGTCAATATCGAATTCCTGTACCCAGTAGCGTATTACATCACAGATATAACCTATAACCTCCGGATTTTTCTGATTAAGCTTTACAAGTAAATCGTAGCCACCCCAGTTTTCGTAGGAAAAGCCGTCATTATAGGAGTTATTGCCCCAAAAGTTTATATAGTACCAGTTTTTGTAAGGTGAGTTTTCCCGTTTTTCCTTTATATCCTTAAAGGCAAAAAAGTCTCTGCCCGTGTGGTTGAAAACACCGTCAAAAATAACTTTAATGTTCTTTTTGTGGCAGTAAGTAATGAACCCTTTCAGATCTTCGTTTGTGCCCAGTCGAGAGTCCAGCTTTTTATAGTCTGTTGTTTCATAGCCGTGGCCGACTGACTCGCAAAGGGGACCTATATAAAGGGCATTAAAGCCTGCTTCTTTAATGTGATTTACCCAATCATACAGCATATTTATACGAGCTACAGGGGAAGAATATTCATTTATCTGCGGTGCCCCCGTAAGTCCCAATGGATATATATGATAAAATACAGCTTCGTCATACCAAGCCATAAGGTGCCTCCGTTTTAATAAAGTTTTGCAGCATCAAGAAGATTTTTTGCGGAAACGGAAGGAATTCTTCCCAGGCCGTCGGGTCCTACATTCAGAAGATAGTTTATGCCCATAGTGTTCAGCTTTTTTCTTCTTTCGGCAATTTCCTCGGGACTTATCCAGTCATTGTCATAATATTTGAAGCCCCAGGATGAATTCATAGTGCCTGCTGTCTCGTAAAGCCCCTTGGGTGAAACCTTCAGACCGTCAAGACTGTTGGGATCGGCATTTTCATCAACCGTAAATTCTGAAGGATATTCGTTATCCCCCAGTGAAACGTAGTCATATGCACCGTTGCCTATTCTTGAATTTATGAGGCAATCAGGCTGATATTCCTTTACAAGGTTATTGAGTCTTAAGCTCTGCTCCTTAGTTATTGTATGGGGAACATCAAACCACATAAGAAGCAGGTCTCCGTAATTCTTCAGAAGCTCTGTAACCTGAGGAATTATCTTTTCCTCAAAACAGATGCTGAAATCCTTTTTTTCTCTTTCCGGGAAATCCCAGCTGTTGTCCCAGCTGACACCCGAGCAACCCGAAAATTTGTCGTATCCGCCTCCGTGGAAATGGTGCCAGTCAAGCTCCTGGGAATAATAAAGACCGAACTTCAGTCCGTGCTTATAGCAGGCCTCTCCCAGCTCAGCAACAACATCGCGACCGAATGGCGTTGCATCCGTTATATTGAATTTATCTGCTGCGGAATGCCACATTGCGAATCCGTCGTGGTGCTTTGAGGTGAATACGAAATATTTCATTCCCGAGTCCTTGGCAAGCCTTATCCATTCGTCTGCATTGAAATAAACCGGATTGAATGCTTGTGCAAGACGAGAATATTCCTTGTTCGGAATTGCCATAAAGCTTTGTATCCATTCTGCATAGTCATTGACCCGTCTGCCCTTATATTCACCGGCAAGAAGGGAATAAAGTCCCCAGTGAGCCATCATTCCGTAGCCTGCATCCTTAAACCATTGCACATTATCCATCAGATATCCTCCGTTTCTTTTCATAATTATTACACAAAAGTCCTTCCCCGTCAACACGGATACGGCAAATTTTCTGTTGCTTCAGGACCATATTTTAAGTATAATATAAGTCAAGAAAGATGTGAGATGAGGCACAGAAATGAAGACATACGGTACATATTTTCAGAATGATGCAAATGAGCCCGTAAAATACGGTGAAATCAATCTTATTAACCCTGCAAGACAAAGGCTCAGAGGAGAAATGGCTCTTGAGGGTATTGAAGTTTTTCCCGTTTTTCAGGGCTTTTGCGGTACGGATAATGAGCTTATGAAGATGGGAAGGCTCGGAAAGCTTTCCGCGAAATTTCCTGAGGGAGAGAAAAGACTTATAAACGGTCACGAGGGAGTTGTATGGGTGCCCAGTGAAAACCGTTTTGCAATTGTTCTTATCCGCGGAGGAGACAGCTGGGATCCTACAAGATATACAGAGGATGAAACATATTTTGAGTATGGCTGTGACAAGGCAGACGGACTTTTCTGCGATAAAAACTATTTTAACCCGGATATGCTGCTGCATCTACCCGAAAAGTATGAGGGGCTTAAAAAGCTTCCGCTTTCCGTTGCAAAAAGGCTTTCCTTTGCAGATCCTTATGCCTGCGCGGTATTTCAGCTTGAAAGGATGGAGGATCTCGGTGAAGCACAGAATTTTCGTGTGGAAATGGCAAAGCACAAATGCACGGAAGCTGAGGCAAGAGCCAAGGCAAAGGAAAATATTTTCAGGAAGACAGTAATTTTCGGTCTCGGCATGACGGGACTTTTCATTGCAGACCAGATAAGAAGAAATTACCCTGAGGCAGAAATTCTTTTTGTCGGCAGAAGTGATGCAAACTGTAAAAAGGTTCAGTTCTCAAAGGAAATTGCAAAGGCGGAATACCTTTCTACGGCAGGACTTTCGGAAGACGAAACTGCAGAGAAAATAACAGAGCTGCTTGGCGGGAAAGCTACAATGTTTATCGGAACCTCGGGTAGCAATGTTGAACACCGTATTGCTTTCGAAAAGGGAGTGCTTGGCTGTAACGGAATCTATAACAGCTTTTCTCTCGGTCCCGTTGTATCCTACGATACAATGCCCTTCGGCTTTCAGAATCACCTTATTTTTGCTTCAATCAATTTCCGTCAGTCGCACATGGAAAAGGCAATAGAGGTGCTTGTTGATTCACGATATGACGAGGTGGTTGAGCTGATTGATAAGGATGAATTTATAAAAGATCCTTTATCCGCTTACGAAAACAAAATATTTTCTAAGGGTGCCCCCCTTAAGACAGGTGTAATCTGGAACAAAGAGTATATAGAGGAGGACAAATAAATGAAAGCAATAGTAATTCCCGCTCCCGGTGAAATAGAAATAAGAGAAGTTCCGATGCCCCGGGTAAAAGAGGGCGAAGCACTTCTTAAGGTAAAAACCGTAGGCATATGTGGTGCTGATGTAGCATCCTTTACGGGTAATCAGCCCTTTACAACATATCCGAGAATTCCCGGTCACGAATTTTCTGCAGAAATCGTTTCAATTCCTGAAAATGATAAGGGACTGAAAGCAGGGGATATCGTAACCTGTAATCCTTACTTTAACTGTGGTGAATGCTATTCATGCAAAAGAGGCTTTGTTAACTGCTGTACCGATAATCAGACAATGGGTGTGCAGAGAGACGGTGCATTCTGTGAATATATTTCTATGCCCGTTGAAAGAATTTACGAGGGCAAGGGACTTTCTGCCGATGAATTAGCCCTTATTGAGCCTTTTTCAATTTCCGGACATGCAGT
The DNA here is from genome assembly GCA_045652065.1 of Acutalibacteraceae bacterium. Taxonomy (GTDB): domain Bacteria; phylum Bacillota; class Clostridia; order Oscillospirales; family Acutalibacteraceae; genus RUG806. Next base: position 69 of record JAZRTO010000069.1, on the reverse strand, counting down.
AAGCAGAGCTGAAATTAAAGAAACCGATAACGTTCTTATTGTAGGTGCAGGACCCATCGGTCTTTTTGC
>JAZRTO010000068.1:0-3700 GCA_045652065.1 Acutalibacteraceae bacterium | reverse complement strand
AACAATGACAAGTGCTTTGCAGATAAGGACAAGTTAGCATATTGGGGACAGGTTGACTGGTACAACGGCGGTATGGAGCATGTTACCCGTCATATGATTTATTCCCGTTTCTGGCACAAGTTCCTTTATGACCTCGGTGAGGTTCCCTTCGATGAGCCCTATGCAAAGAGAACCGCTCAGGGACTTATCTTAGGACCCGACGGTGAAAAGATGTCAAAGTCAAAGGGCAATGTTGTTGACCCCAACGACGTAGTTGACATTTACGGTGCAGACGTTCTCAGAAGCTACGTACTCTTTATGGGCGACTATGAAAAGGCTGCTCCCTGGTCACAGAACTCCCTTAAGGGCTGCAAGAGATTCATTGACCGTGTATGGAATCTTCAGGAAATTGTAACAGAAGGTGACGAGTATTCAAAGAAGCTTGAAACCTCCTTCCATAAGACAATCAAGAAGGTTTCCGAGGATATTGAAAATCTTAAATACAACACAGCAATTGCGGCACTCATGACTCTTATCAATGAGATTTATGAAGCAGGCTCAATCACAAATAAAGAGCTTAAGACCTTCATTACTCTTCTTAATCCCTTTGCTCCTCACGTAACAGAAGAAATCAATGAGGCTCAGGGCTTTGGCGGAATGCTCGCAAACGGTGAATGGCCCTCATACGATGAAGCAAAGTGCATCGATGACGAAATTGAAATTGCAGTTCAGGTTAACGGCAAAATCAAGGCAAGAATTATGGTTGCAACCGAAATTTCTCAGGAAGATGCTGTAGCTGCAGCTAAAGAAAACGAGGATGTAAAAGCAGCAATTGACGGAAAGACAGTTATAAAAGAGCTCTACGTCAAGGGCAGACTTGTAAACATCGTAGTTAAGTAATTAAAATCAGGCATAAGACTACCGTAAAAAGTAGTTTTATGCCTGTGTTTTTTTATTCAGAAACGGAAGCCGCTGAATTCCTATCTCCGACCTCGCAAAGCCTTCTGTTTCACCGTATCCCGGTTTCGTCATTTTTGAAATAACCGAATTTTATTGCACCCGTGCCGAATTTCTTTCTTATATCATCAAGGGTGCTTTCAATTTTCTCCTGCTTTTCATTGTTATTTTCAATGCTTTCAAGAAAATTCATCTGTGAAAATTCTTCATCCTCTCCCACAAGACCCGATGCGGTAACTGAAAGCAGTCTTACGGGCTGAGTGGGACTCCAGTTACCTTTTATCAGAAGCATTGCAACATCCGTAATTTCTCGCTGAAGTGCAGTTGATTTTTTAAGTGTTATCTGCCTTTGCATTGTGCGAAATTCCGGATCCTTTATTGCCACCTGCACCACCGTGCATTTTTTATTATCCTTACGAAGTCGGCAGGCAACGGAATCGGAGAGAAAGGATATTCCCGATTTTATTTCATCATACCCCGTAAGGTCGCGTCTGAAGGTCATTGCATTGCCTATAGATTTTACCTCCTGCTTTTGGTAAAAGGATGCTACGGGAGAATTGTCATTCCCGTTGGCATTATCCCACAAAGCAAGTCCCTGCTTTCCTAAAATTTCGCAAAGCTTCATTTTATCATATCGGGCAAGATCTCCTATTGTGAAAATACCTAATGTACGCAGCTTCTCCGTTGTTTTCTTTCCGGCAAGAAAAAGCTCCGATATATCTGAGGGATGGAAAATATCCTTCATATTCTCCCTGGTTATAACCGTTGTGGCATCGGGCTTTTTGTAGTCGCTGCCGAATTTTGCAATAGTTTTACAAAAGCTGACTCCTACGGAAATTGTAATACCGATTTCACTTTTAATCCGCTCTCTGATACTGTCGGCAAGCGCTTTCGGGTCACCGCCGAAAAGGTGCAGGGTGTTCGTTACATCAAGATAAGATTCATCGATACTTGCCTTTTCAACAAGGTCAGTATACTGCAGATAAATATCGTTGATTTTTACACAGATTTCTTCGTAAAAATCGTGATGGGAGAGTACACACACCAGCTTCGGACATTTGCGCAAGGCATAAGCTACAGGCTCGGCTGTATTTATTCCGTATTTTTTTGCCTTCTGATTTTTTGCAAGAATTATTCCGTGACGGCTTTCGGGATCCCCCGTTACCGCCATAGGTACATCCTTTAATGTCGGGTCAAGCAGCTCCTCACAGGAAGCATAAAATGAGTTACAGTCACAATGAAAAATTACTCTGTCCGTCGGTGTCACCCCCTTTTACTCAGATTTTATCACAAAAGTTAAAGGCTTACAAGGAAATTTATTTCTGTCATTTCCGACATTTTATTCACTTTTGTTTATTAAAACACACACATACAAAAAATAACAGTTGTATTAAAAAATTTTTAGCAATTTTGTCTTGAAATCACTCTGTACGGGTGTTATTATATAGTTTGTATTATTATATTTTAATAATTACCGTAGGAATTATTATTGGAGGAATAGAAATATGCTTAAAATCAACACTTCCTTGTGCAAGGGTTGTTCTTATTGCATCAAGTTCTGTCCCAAGAAGATTCTTGAGCTTGGAACGGAACGCAATAACCACGGTCATTTTTTCCCTCTTATCACAGATGAGGCATCCTGCATAGCCTGTGCTATGTGTGCCACAATCTGTCCCGAGGGAGCTATTGAAATAACAAAGGAGGAAACGAATAATGGCTAAAGTGCTTATGAAGGGCTGTGAAGCTATTGCAGAGGCTGCCGTAAGAGCAGGCTGCCGTTTCTTCGCAGGCTACCCCATTACACCTCAGAATGAAATACCCGAGTACCTTTCATGGAGACTCCCCGAAGTAGGCGGTGTTTTCGTACAGGGTGAAAGTGAAGTTGCATCTATCAATATGGTTTACGGCGCAGCTGCATCAGGCTGCAGATCAATGACCAGCTCCTCCGGCCCCGGTATCAGCCTTAAGGCAGAGGGTATATCCTACCTTGCAGGTACAGGTCTTCCCGCAGTTATCGTAAACATCAGCCGCGGAGGTCCCGGTCTCGGTTCAATCCAGCCCGCTCAGCAGGACTATCTTCAGGCAACAAAGGCTCTCGGTCACGGCGGCTTCAGAGCTATGGTATTTGCTCCTGCTACACTTCAGGAAGCAGTTGACCTTACATACAATGCATGGGATTATGCTGAAAGAGATCGTAACCCCGTTATGATTCTTATGGACGGCTGTCTCGGTGCTATTATGGAGCTTGTTGAGTTCCCCGAAATGAAGGAGCCTGACCGTGCAGGTACAAAGGCATGGGACCTTAACAGAAAAGAGGGCGACGACAGAAAGGCTCGTCTTCTTACTCCCTACTTCCCCGAAGCAATTCTTGAGCTTAAGAACACCTCTCAGAAGAAGATGAATGAACGTTGGGAGCAGAACGACGTTCAGGTTGAAGAATTTATGACAGAGGATGCAGAATATATTATCGTTGCTTACGGTATTTCTGCCCGTGTTTCCAAGGAAGCAATTTTAAGACTCCGTGAGGAAGGCTATAAGGTTGGTATGATAAGACCCATCACTCTCTATCCCTTCCCCAAGGAAAGCTTCCGTAAGCTCAATTACGACCAGGTTAAGGGCTTTATTGATGTAGAGCTTGCTATCCCTGCACAGATGCACGATGACATTGCTCTTGAAGTAAAGGACCGTGCTCCCATATATGAGTACTGCCGTTCAGGCGGACTTCTCTTTGATGATGACGGTGTTTATGCCGCTGTCAGAAAAA
>JAZRTO010000067.1:0-1966 GCA_045652065.1 Acutalibacteraceae bacterium | reverse complement strand
AATGGTTACAATATTGTATAATTCTTGTAATAAATAAAATACATCATTCAGGAGTTACTGTAATGTTTTCTAAGTTATCATTAACAAGCGAAACTAAAAGTACGCTTCGTTTTATAGAATCTGCAATTGAAACCGTTTTTCTTACGGTTGCATATTATATGGTTTTCCATTTTTTCTATCACGAAAATAATTTCCCGAAAATGGTTCCCCTCGGTAAAATGATACTTATCGGAATATATCTTTTCCTTTCCTGGCTCTTTATGAAAAACTCAGACGGTTTTACCTTCGGTAATCTTAAGGTATCTGAGCTTTGTGTTGCACAATGGATAGGACTTGCCATTACAAATTTCCTTGCCTTTTCGCAGCTGTGCCTTGTAGCTAACAGAATGGTAAGAATATATCCCATTGTTATCCTTATGCTAATTGATATAGTCCTTTCTATGGGTTTTGTTATTTTCTTCAGCTACATCCACAGAAAACTTTATGCATCACACGATATGGTTATGGTTTTCGGCAGCGATAATGCAATCGCCATGAAAATCAAGATGGACAACAAAAAGGAGCATTATAAGGTTTCCAAGCTTATTTCTGCAAACAAGGGATTTGAAACAATCTGCAAGGAAATCAAGGACTTTGAGTCAGTCATAATCAACGATGTTGATGCAAAGCTCAGAAATGACATCATTAAGTTCTGCTTCGAAAACGGCATAAGAACCTATATTGTTCCAAAGATTTCAGACATCATTGTCCGCGGTGCAATTCCCGTAAATGCCTTTGATACACCTATGCTGCTTCTTAAGAGCAAGGGACTTAATTTAGGTCAGCGCTTCTTAAAGCGTGCTATGGACATTGCAATAAGCCTTGTAGGACTTATTCTTGCCTCCCCTATTATGCTTCTCGTTGCTCTTGCTATCAAGCTTGAGGACAATGGACCCGCTTTCTACAAGCAGAAGCGTGCTACCATCGGCGGCGATGTATTTGAGATTCTAAAATTCCGCAGTATGATTGTTGATGCAGAAAAGGAAGGTCTGTCAATTCCTGCAACAGGCGACGATCCCAGAATCACCAAGGTGGGAAAAATCATCCGAGCAACCCGTATTGATGAGCTTCCCCAGATCATCAACATTCTTAAGGGTGATATGAGCATTGTAGGTCCTCGTCCCGAAAGAGTTGAGCATGTTGAAAAGTACGGTGCCGAAATACCCGAATTTGCGTACCGTCTCAAGGTTAAGGGCGGACTTACAGGCTATGCTCAGATTTACGGCAAGTACAACACCAGCCCCTATGATAAGTTAAGACTTGACCTTATGTATATTGAGGACTACTCTATATTCCTTGATATCAAGCTCATTATTATGACAATAAGAATTATGCTCAGCAAGGAAAGCACCGAGGGCTTTGAGGTTACTAAGAGAAACGAAGAAATGCTCAATAACCTTCTTGATGAAATCCACAAGGACGACGAAGCAAAATAAAACACAATAAAAAAACTACAGCAGATGAGTTTCACACCCGTCTGCTGTAATTTTTTATGTGGATTTTCTTATTAGCAACGTGAATAACAAGGTTCTGCCGTAGGCAGGTTCTTATTTAACCTTTACACTCTTGACTGTACTCCAGGCTGAATATACTGTACCGCTGTCGGTCTTTGTGTAAGATCTCACCTTGAAGTAATAGGTCTTACCGCTTGTAAGCTTAGATTTTGAGCCCTTTACTACATTTACCTTGTAGGAATCGACCTTCTTATACTCGCCGTTCTTTTTGGTAGCGTAGTAAACCTGATATCCGCTTTCACCTGTTACATTTGTCCAGGAAAGTGAGGCTGTTCTCTTCTTTGTTGATGTTACCTTAAGGGTCGGTGTCTTTGCCTTGGTTGCAGTTTCAAATATGGGAGAATATGCGCCCATAATTGTTCCGACATCCTTGGTGAAAGCTCTTACCTTGAACTTATACTTTGTACCGGCTT
>JAZRTO010000066.1:0-25326 GCA_045652065.1 Acutalibacteraceae bacterium | reverse complement strand
GGCGCCTTCGCTTTGTGAGCCTTCCTGCGAAGCAATAACAATTGACTGCAGTGAGGAAACAAAAAAAGCGGAGAGCCTTGTTGCGGAAAAAATTGCCTCCGTTGAAGCATTCGGAGAAAGAGCAAAAAGTGAAATTCACCGTCAGATGATTGAAGACGCGAGAAAAGAGCTCTTCTCTGTAATGAAGGAAAATGTAATTAATCTTTTCTCTTACGAAAAATACAAAAATGAGATAAAAGAGCTGGACCGAAAGGTGATTGATGAAATTCTTAAAAGAATTACTCTCACCCCCGGTGACATGTCTTATCTTAAACAGCATGATATCCTTTATGTAACACTTACCTCTGCTTATCCCCTTTCAGAGGATATTGTTGAGTCAGTAAGAAAAAAGGCTACCGAAATGCTTGATGCAGTAAACGGCAAGCCCTCATTATGGGTGCTTGAGGATCCTTCTCTCATAGGCGGTCTTCGGCTTCGAATAGGTGACACGGTTTATGACGGCACAATTGCGGAAGAGCTTTATCAGTTTCAGAAGCAGATGAATCATGCGCCTATTATGCACGATGACACTGTAGGACATCTTATTCAGGAATTCACTGAGCAGGCAGAAATTTTCACACCCAGAATTCATCAGTACCAGTTAGGCAGAGTTATGACAGTTTCTGACGGTATCTGCTGGATGGACGGTCTTGCCGATATTATGTACGGCGAGGTTGTTGAATTTGAATGCGGTGAAACAGGAATGGTTCTGGACATTCAGCAAAACCGTATCGGCTGTGTTATTTTCGGAGAATTTTCAAACATAGAATCCGGCAGTCGAGTAAGACGAGTAGGTACAATAGCATCTGTTCCCGTGGGCGAATGTCTGCTGGGCAGAGTTGTTGATGCACTGGGCAATCCCATTGATGCTATGGGTTATCTTCCTTATGAGGAAACAAGACCTATTGAATACAAGTCACCTGCAATTCTCGACCGCGCTCCCGTAAATTCCCCTCTGCATACGGGCATAAAAGCTATAGATGCCCTTGTACCCATCGGTAAGGGTCAGAGAGAGCTTATTATCGGTGACAGACAGACAGGTAAAACCGCTATAGCAATTGACACAATAATAAATCAGAAGGGTAAGAATACCATCTGTATCTATGTTGCAATAGGTCAGAAGGATACCCTTGTAGCCGAAATAAAGGAAAGGCTCGCTTCTCACGGGGCAATGGAATATACCACAATTATTGCAGTACCCGCTTCCGCTTCCGCTGCACTTCAGTATATTGCACCCTTCTCGGGAGCAGCAATGGCAGAATACTTTATGTATGGGGGTAAGGATGTTCTGATTGTGTACGACGACCTTTCAAAGCATGCTGTTGCTTACCGTGAGCTTTCGCTTCTTCTTCACAGACCCTCAGGCCGTGAAGCTTATCCCGGAGATATATTCTATCTCCATTCAAGACTTCTTGAAAGAGCCGCTCACCTTTCCGATGAGCTTGGCGGCGGTTCAATCACAGCACTTCCCATTGTTGAAACTCTTGCCGGAGATATATCTGCATATATCCCCACAAATGTTATTTCAATTACCGACGGACAGATTTTCCTTGATGCAGAGCTTTTCAACGGCGGTCAGCGACCTGCAGTCAATGTGGGACTTTCAGTTTCACGAGTGGGCGGTGCAGCACAGACAGCATCAATGAAAAAAGTTTCTTCTTCACTTCGCACACGTCTTGCTCAATACAGAGAATTGGCTGAGTTTATGCAGTTCGGATCGGAAATTGACGAAGAAACAAAGAAAACTCTGGCTTCAGGCAGACTTCTTACCGAGGCTCTCAGACAGCCCAGATATGCACCTATAGAGGATTACTTACAGACAATTCTCATTTTTGCCGTAAGCGAAGGCTATGCAGATAAAATATCTCCCGAGGATATGGAAAAGTTTGAAAAAGACCTTTACAATTACATCCTCACGGAAAAAAGCAGCTTTGCACTCAGACTGAAAAATGCAGAGAAGTTTGACGATGAACTGAAAAACTCACTTAAAGAGGTATTGCGTGAGTTTGCCGAGAGGTTATAATTATGGCAACGGTTCAGCAATTAAAAAAGAAATTACAGACAATCCGCTCTACCGCAAAGGTTACCGGTGCTATGAAAACCGCATCTACGGTAAAGTATTCCCGAATCAGCGGTATATATTCCGAATACCAGAAATATGCCGGTGAGCATCTGCACCTTTATGAAGCCTACAAAAGTGAATTCAATTCGGTTATTAAACGCAGCAATCCCGATGCACCCTGCTGTTATGTGGTAATCACATCAAACAAGGAAATGTGTGGCGGCTTCAATAATGAGGTGCTTTCATTTTTCAGCACTATTGAGGATAACGAAGGAGTTATTATCTCCTGCGGAAAAAGAGGAACGGATTATTTTCTGAACAAGCAGATAAAAACCGTAAGGGACTTTATTTTCGATGATATTCCCACCTATGAGCAGACTGCAAAGCTTTTTTACTTTGTTTGTTCATTATTGGAAGAGGGTAAAGTTTCGGAAGTAAAAACGGTCTATCCCGAATATATAAATATGATGAAGCAGACTCCTGTCTGCAAAGATCTTTTCTCTTACGAAGAAGAGGATGAGAAAAAAAATGAATCTCCTCTTTTTGTTCCCGACAGAGAAACGGTTATAAAGAATACGGCAGAAAAAATCTTCCTGAGTGTTCTTTATAAAAGAGTGCTTGAAACAGCCCTCGGGGCTCAGGCAGCAACTCTTACGGCAATGCGCTCGGCTTATGATACAGCATGTGAATACAGCGCAAATTTAGAAACAGAAATGAACAGAAAACGTCAGAGTCAGGTTACTGCCGACGTTCTCGAAACAGCTTCGGAATTTTCAACGGAAGGGGATAAATGAAATGTCAAAAGGTGCCCTGGGAATGGTACAGAGAATAACGGGTCCCGTAGTGGATATTCTCTTTTCCCTTAATGAAATTCCCGATATTTTCAATGCAGTAAACATTGAGGTTAATGACGAAATATATACCCTTGAGGTATCTCAGCACTTAGGCGACGGTGAGGTAAGATGTATTTCAATGAATCCCACCGACGGTATGTCAAGAGGTATGAAGGCCGTTGATACAGGCGAGCCCATCAATATTGCAGTCGGTGAAAATACCCTCGGCAGAATGGTCAATGTTACGGGTATGCCAATTGACGGCGGCGAAAAAATTGAAACAGCTCAGAAGTGGCCTATTCATCATGCTGCACCTCCCTTTTCGGAAATTGTGTCCGCAAATGACATCCTTGAGACAGGCATTAAGGTCATTGACCTTATGACACCCTACATCAAGGGCGGTAAAATCGGTCTTTTCGGCGGTGCAGGTGTAGGTAAGACTGTGCTTATTATGGAGCTTATCCGAAATGTTGCTTTTGAGCATGACGGTTACTCTGTTTTTGCAGGGGTCGGTGAACGTTCAAGAGAAGGTAACGACCTCTGGAATGAAATGAATCAGTCGGGAGTTATAAACAAAACAGCTCTTGTTTTCGGTCAGATGAATGAGACTGCAGGTGCAAGACTCCGTGTGCCTCTTGTAGGTCTTACCATGGCTGAATATTTCCGTGAAAAATCCCATAAGGATGTTCTTCTCTTTATTGATAATATTTTCCGTTTCACTCAGGCAGGCAGCGAGGTGTCAGCTCTTCTGGGCAGAATGCCATCTGCGGTAGGCTATCAGCCCACCCTTGCATCGGAAATGGGTAAATTACAGGAAAGAATCGTCTCTACCGGTAACGGCTCGATAACATCCGTTCAGGCTGTTTATGTTCCGGCTGATGACCTTACAGACCCGGCTCCCGCAACAACCTTCTCTCATCTTGATGCGACTACGGTTCTTTCAAGAAAAATAGTTGAGCTTGGTATTTATCCTGCGGTTGATCCTCTTGAATCATCTTCAAGAGCTCTGACCCCTGACTTTGTGGGCGAAAGACATTATAAAACAGCAAAAGAAACACAGAGAGTTCTGCAGAAATACTCTGAGCTTCAGGATATTATTGCAATTCTCGGTATGGATGAGCTGTCCCCTGAGGACAAGGAGCTTGTAAAGAGAGCGCGCCGTGTGCAGAGATTTATGAGTCAGCCCTTCCACGTTGCGGAAAGCTTTACGGGACAGCAGGGCATTTATGTGCCTCTTGAAAAGACAGTTGACAGCGTAGAAAAAATACTTTCGGGAGATTGCGATAATATCCCCGAGCAGTACTTCCTTATGTCGGGCACTATTGATGATGTTCTTGCAAAATATAAGAAGGAACACGGGTGAAGAATATGAGGTTTATTCTGTTCTCTCCCCACCGTCAGTTTGCCGCCATTGAATGTGACAGCGTAAGACTTAATATTGCAGACAGCTGTGACGGTAAATTTTCAGGCTCATACGGAATAAGAAAAGGGCATGCAGATGCAATCTTTTCTCTTTGTGAGGGTAAAATCTCTGTAAGTCTTGAAGGAAAAGAAATTTTCTCTGCTCTTTGCAGCGAAGGCTTTGCTACGGTAAAAAATGACGAGATACGCCTTACCGTAAACAGTGCAAAGGAAATTTCCGAATAAAAAAGCTCAGACCGAATATACAATATAAAATAAGGGGTTCTATAGGTTAGAACCCCTTAAATAATAAAAAAACTAAGCAGCTCTCTGATACTTTCACTATCAAAGAACTGCTTATAAATTTATAGTAATCAAAAAGTCATCGCCTTTTTTGAAAAAACAATCAATTCGTGTTTACTGCTCTTTCTCGATCTTTACATAATCTGTAGCCTTATCTGATGCGGTTTCTTTACACTCTCACATCGCAAAAACGATCGTTCCTCATGCATTGTAAAACGAATTTGCAGGGGATAAAAAACTTTATATTCTTATATTTTACCCGATTTTCTTTGTTTCGGTGGGAACATATAGTTTTATTTATCTTCTGAAAACTGTTTTTCCTTGATTTTAATTTTAATGTGCCATTGGACTCACTCTCTCTGAATTTTTGCTTTGGGTATACTCCGACAAACGCTCTTTTTTAATATTAAAAGGATGGTCATCTCATTATTTATGCTATATGTCAGCTTGCAATTGATTTTTTCAGAGCTGATATCTGTCGGTAAGAGCTGAACTCCGTTTCAGGAATTCCTTTTTTCTTGGGGGTAAGCTCAGTTGTACATCGGACTCACTCTCTCTTTTATTTTCTGCAAAGCTCCGTCTGTAAAAAATATCAGAATTTTATCTTTTTTAACTTCACTACTGTATCCGGCATTTTTTATTCACACGGAATAGGTTTTTCTGAACTCTTTCCAAGTTCTGTCTTCAGCGGTACATCGGACTCACTCTCTCTTTGTTTTTTACAAAGCTCCGTTCATTAAAAAATCTCAGACTTTTACCCTTTTTAACTTCACTACTGTATCTGTAATTCTTTACACGGAAAACGGTGTTTCTGAACTCTTTTACAAGTTCTGTCTTCAGTGGTACATCGGACTCACTCTCTCTTTGATATTTCAGAAAACCTTCTGTTCTCTGCACCCTTATATTAGCACAGGTCAATACTTTTTGTCAACGATTTTTAGACACTTTTTCAATATTTGTTCAATATTCACAAGGACAACAACTTTGTTAAATTTTTATCAATTTTACTTTTTTGATCTTTTGTGCAATTTAAACAAAACAAACGGGAGGGTCACCCCTCCCGCAAACAGAATAATTCTTACCATTTATCCGTAATCCGGATTGCGGATTACACCTTGTATTCTCTTATAATGTTTCCGTCAAAATCCTTCCACAGGAAGGTATCATTTTCATATATCATATATCCGTGATGGGAGTTCTCCTTAGGAATAGAAACAGAACCGGGATTCATATAGGTGTAATCTTCATAGTCCACGCATTTCGGCACATGGGTGTGTCCGTTCAAAAGAATACTGCCCTTCGGCATGGGAGGGGGTGTTGTTTCGCCGAACTTATGTCCGTGAGTGGCATATACGGTTTTCTTTCCGCATTCAATTATACAGTAATCGGCAAGAATGGGGAACTCAAGCACCATCTGATCAACCTCTGTGTCACAGTTTCCTCTGACAACAAGAAGCTTTTCTTTAATTTCATTAAGTGCGGGAATAACCTTTTTAGGGGCATATTCCTCGGGCAGATCATTTCGCGGACCGTGATAAAGAATGTCACCTAAAAGAAGAAGGCGGTCTGCCTTTTCACATTCAAAGGCATCAAGCATTTTCTTACAGTAAAAATAAGAGCCGTGAATGTCGGATGCTATCATCAGTTTCATAATTTTTCTCCTTATATAAATACAAAATTCACAAGTAAAATATAAACCACAGTACCTGCAACGATACTGAGAAGAGTATTGCGCTTCCATATATGAAGTCCGGCTACGGTAACCACACCGATTAACTCGGGAATACCGTGAGGATATACGGAGGGGCTCACATTTTTCAGACAGAATACTACAAGCATACCCATTATTGCAAAGGGAAGCACCTTACCGAGGTAGGTTATAAATTCAGGTGTTTTGCGTTTTCCGCCGAAAACAATAAAGGGAATAAAGCGAAGTGCCGCGGTTACAAGAGCGCATACACCCACAAGAATTGCGGAATGTAAATCAGGCATTTTTCGTCTCCCCCTTCCTCCTTCTTATAAAGCGAAGAGCGGTAAGTGCGAGAGTAATTACAAGCATTGCGGGAATGAGAAAGCTGTCCGCACCGAAAACTACAAGACAGATTACAGAAGCCGCAACACCCGTCAGCGCTGCCGTATGATCCTTTGAGGAAAGCCATTGCTCCACAAAAACCGTTACAAACAAGGCAGTAAGGGCAAAATCAATCCCTTTGGGTGAGAAATTGAAGAGAGTACCTGCAGCAGCACCGAGGGTTGAGCCCAGCACCCAGTAAAAATGATTGAATACGGACACAAGAATGTAGTACAGACGGTTATTATTTTCCTCCTGAGTACACACCAGGGAATAGGTTTCATCTGTAAGCGAAAATATGAGATAAGGTTTAATTTTCCCCATATCCTTATATTTATCAATCATTGATATGCCGTAAAACAGATGCCTTGCATTTACAAGCACCGTGGTAATTGCCATTGTGATAACGGAAGCACCGCCGGATAAAAGGTCAATTGCAACATACTGCATGGACCCTGCATATATAAGAAGGCTCATAAGAAATGCCCAGAGCACCCCGAAGCCCTTTGAATGAAGAACAATACCAAAGCCGAATCCCAGCACTATGTATCCTGAAAACACGGGGAATGTGGCTTTTATTGCCCTTTTTATATCTTTTTTTGTAATTTTCATAATCAATCAGGGAGTTTCCTTCCGCAGTTATTGCAGAAACAGAAATTCCTTTCTACAGCATTTCCGCAATAGGGGCAAAAAGCATTGCCGTCAGAGACAGTTTCCCCTTTGACGGTATTTTCTTCATAAAAGCCTTTATCGCCGAATCTTTCATTCCAGGGGTCAGGCTCTTCCCACTCATCCACAACATCGAATTCCGAACGGCGGTTTTTTGAAAATGCATTCCTGAAATTCCTTACTGCATTAAGAATACCGATACCCACAAAAAGAAGTCCGAAAAGCCCGAACATTCCGCCGCCGTTTGACAGTACGGTAAATGTCCAGAACAACCCGAACAAAGCTGCAACAATTCCCATAACACCGCCCATAAAAGACGGTTCTCTTCCCATTTTTATGCTTTTCAAAATATCACCTGTCTGATACATTTTTTACTATTGTAACACAAATGCGCTGTTTGTTCAACTGCACTTTTGTGTATTTTATCCCTGCAGTCGCTCTTGTTTTCATTGATTTTTATGTTTTCCCGTTATATAATAAAAAAAACAATAATCTTTAGTATGGGAGGATAAAATTATGTCAGTATTTTTTGCTCAGATTGTTGCGTTTTTTACATCAATTGTGCTTGTAATCACAAATTTTCTGGGAATCAATGTTGATATGTCCGACAAAAAAGCGGAAGATTTCAAGGTTACCACTTATGTGAGAGGTGATTACATCCAATCTCCCGACAGTCTTTATGCCGAGGATTTTGATATTGTGACAGATGTAATTCTTTTTGAATGCGCTTCATTTTCATCAGAGGGCGAAGTTGTTTACGATGAAGCAAAGCTTGAAACCGCACTCAATAATCTCCGCGCTGCAATCGGATCCCGTGATGTTAACATAACATTGAATCTTCTGGGTCCCGGGGGCAAAACTGATTCAGATGTATGGGAAGAACAGATGGAAGCCCAAAGTGAAGAGCATAACAAGGCTTTCACAAGCGGTGTACTGGAAGATAATATAATTGCCGTGCTTGACAAATACGGCTTTGACGGTGTTCATTTTGATTATGAATACCCCCTTTCCCTCAAAGCCTGGAGATATTACAACAATTTCCTGGTTTCCCTTAATAAAAAACTGGGGGATTACACTCTCGGAGTTGCAGGAAACGACTGGAATATTAAATTCACAACCGCTGCAATCGCTGCAATTGATTCATTTGAACTTATGGTTTACGATATGGTTGACGAAAACGGCAGACACGCAACATACGAAGATACTGTAAAGGCAGCACAGAAGGTAGGCATTTATGGTATGCCTCTTGACAAGGTAAATGTGGGGCTTGCGTTCTATTCAAGACCTACGGATATGTCGGCTTATTGGTACGGTTATAACGGCTGCTATGAGGGAATTGACGAAAACGGCTGGTATCATTGCAATGATACCGATAAGGATTTCTGGTTCAACACCCCCGACGTAATAGAAATGAAAACGGAATATGCCGTAAATCACGGTTTTGGCGGTGTTATGATATGGCATTATAACTGCGATTTACCCTCAAGCCACGAAGACTCGCTGCTGCGTGCTGTATCAAAAGTGCTTGAAAATAATTATTGACCGACTCGGCTTTCTTGAATGCAGATAAACAAATGATAAACATTTTTTAAAATATTGTAAAAATTTCTGAATATTTCTTGATTCACTATACCAATATATGTAATAATATTTCTATCAATATAAAAAAGGACTGGTATTATGGCTAAAATTATAGCATTCCCATTATCTCTCATTTTCGCTTTTCTTTCATTGCTCGGAGTGTATCTGCCGAAGCCTGAGGTTACAATCGACAAGGAAAGCTGGAACACAAATTACCCCTATGTTTTCGTTCACGGACTTATGGGCTGGGGCGAATATGATGCCCAGTACAAGCTTATGCCTTACTGGGGTATGTTCGGCGGAGAGCTTATGAAGAAGCTTGACAGCAACGGCTTTGACTGTTATGCAGCTTCTGTTGCCGGTACTGCAAGTGCATGGGACAGAGCATGTGAATTGTATGCGCAGCTTACAGGCACGGTTACGGATTACGGTAAGGCTCACAGCGAGGAGCACGGACACGAAAGATTCGGCAAGGATTTTACGGGTAATGCTCTCATTGAATCCTTTGACAGTGAGCACAAGATAAATCTTCTCGGCCATTCATTCGGCGGAGCAACCATCAGAGTATTTGCCACATTAATGGCAAAGGGGGATGAGGCTGAGATAAATGCAACTCCCGAAAATGAAATTTCTCCCCTTTTCACAGGTGGCAAGGCAGATTTCATTTATTCACTTACCACTCTTGCCGCTCCCTCTAACGGAACAACAGCATATTCTGCACCCTCTGAAGATAAGGATACAGCAGCATACGATATGTATATTGACAATGCTTTGGCACTTAACGAAAGAATGGTGACAGACGAAAATACCTATTACTTTGCAATTCCCTGTTCTGCAACAACAAAGCAGGATGACGGCACATACAAGGCAGATAAGAAGATTATGGAAAGTATGTTCGTCAGCAGTGCAGACGAAATGGGTGCCTACACGGGCGTTACCGAAGGCGGTTTTGTTTTCGGTGAAGAGTGGCTTGAAAATGACGGTCTTGTAAATACAATTTCTGCTATGGCTCCCACCTCTGCTCCCTCTCAGCAGTACGAGGAAGGAAATGTTGTTCCCGGTGTATGGAATGTAATGCCCGTTTACCGCGGAGATCATATGTCCCTTCAGGGCGGAATGATGAAAACCAATGTACAGGTATATGAGCTGTACCTTAACCACCTTGATATGATTAACTCATTCTGATAACAAAACTTCAGATACCGTGACTGATTCATTGTCAGTCACGGTTATTTTTACCGTTTTGCGAAAAATGTCTTGTGAAATCCGGGCAATTATGTATAATAAAGTTAATCATTTTAAGTGAGGTAAAAAAATGGATAAGTTAACAGCACAAAAAAGAGCCAAAGAGCTTGTCTCAAAAATGACGGTGGAAGAGAAGATTTCACAGCTTCTCTATAACTCCCCCGCAATTGAAAGACTCGGAATCAATGAATATAACTGGTGGAATGAAGCAGCTCACGGTGTTGCAAGAGCCGGTACAGCTACGGTTTTCCCCCACGCTATTGCTATGGCGGCAACCTTCAACCCCGAAACCGTAAATAAAATCGGCGACGTTATTTCAACGGAAGCACGAGCTAAATACAATAAGAGTGTTGAATTCGGCGACTATGATATCTTCAAGGGACTGACCTATTGGACTCCCAACATAAACATCTTCCGCGACCCCCGTTGGGGCAGAGGTCAGGAAACCTACGGTGAGGATCCCTTCCTTACAGCAACTCTCGGCTCTGCCCTTATAAAGGGTATTCAGGGCGACGGTGAATTCCTTAAGGCATCTGCCTGCTCAAAGCATTATGCCGGACATTCAGGTCCCGAGGGCATGAGACACGGCTTTGATGCAATTATTTCTATGAAGGACCTTCACGAAACATACCTTCCTGCATTCGAGCACACTGTTAAGAACGGTGTTACGGGTGTTATGGGTGCATATAACAGAACAAACGGCGAGGCCTGCTGCGCACACTCTTACCTTTTAAGCAAGGTATTACGTAAGGACTGGAGCTTTGACGGATATGTTGTTTCCGACTGCTGGGCAATTGCCGATATCTGCGGTGATCACCATATAGTTGAAACAAGGGCCGAGGCTGCGGCTCTCGCACTTAAAAATTCCTGCGACCTTAACTGCGGTGAAACCTATGAAGCACTTATAGATGCTTACGAGCAGGACCTTGTAACAGAAGAAGACATCACCGTATGCTGTGAAAGACTTTACACTATCCGCCACCTTTTAGGAGAATTTGAAGAAGTAAGACCCTACAGCGACATCCCCTTCACAACCGTTGACTGTAAGGCTCACAGAGAATTCAACCTGAAGGCAGCCCAGGAATGTGTCGTTATGATGAAAAACGATAACTTCCTTCCCATTGATAAAAACACTACAAAGAGAATTGCGGTTGTAGGTCCAAACTCCCTTTCAAAGACTGCTCTTGAGGGCAACTATTTCGGACACGCATCCGAATACGTAACAGTAGCTGACGGCATCAGAAGAGTATTTTCCGAAGCTGACATTGCCGTTGTTAAGGGCTCTAACTATTATTTTGAAAAGCCCCTTTATCACGACGGCCACGGATATCTTCTTTCTGACGGTCTTGCAGCTGCAAGTACAGCAGATATCACCGTACTTGCTCTCGGTCTTGACTGCTCCGTTGAAGGTGAAGAAATGTCAAACTTCAGCGATGACTTCTTTATGAAGGGCGACAGAAGATATGTAAATCTTCCCAAGACTCAGATAAAGCTCGCAGAAGCAGTATGCGATGTATGTGAAAATGTTGTTGTGGTTATTCTCTGCGGCAGTGCAGTTGATCTTGGTGAAAAGGTAAACAGCAAGGCAAAGGCAATTCTTCACGCCTGGTACCCGGGTGCTCAGGGCGGTCTTGCAGTTGCAAATATTCTTTCAGGTAAGGCATCCCCCTCAGGCAGACTTCCCGTTACAGTATTCTCCAACGATTATAAGATCCCTGCATTTGAGGATTACTCAATGAAGGGCAGAACCTACCGCTTTATTGAAGGCGAAGCTCTTTATCCCTTCGGCTTCGGTCTTTCCTATTCCACATTCGCTTACAGCGATCTTAAGGTAACAGAAAACACAGAAAATGAACTTAAGGTAACTGTTGATATAAAGAACACAGGCGCTGTCAAGGCAGAGGAAAGAGCACAGCTTTATGCTTCATTTACAGACTCAAGAACTGTTACTCCCCACTTCCAGCTTTGCGGAATTTCGGCTCTCACACTTGAAGCAGGCGAAGAGAAAACTGTAGAATTTACCGTTGACAGATACTGGCTTTCTGCCGTACTTGAAGACGGTACCCGTGTTTCTGCTGACGGCAAGATTGCTCTTTATGCCGGCGGTCATCAGCCCGACAAGAGAAGTAATGAGCTTGCAGGCTACGAATGCGAAAAGATTGAGCTTTAATTTTCATAAAAATATACTCAGGTTTGTTCCGTACAGACCTGAGTTTTCTTTTTCAGAGGAATTTTTCACAAAATTAAGCTACATTATTTTATTTGCATTTTCTTGCTTTATATGTTATATTTTAACTATATATAACCGAAAGAGAGGCGACTTACATTGGCAAAAGAAAAAAAGCCAAAAGAAATAAATACTCATCCTAACCGTATAGGTATAAAGGAAGCCGCAGGCTATACAATAGCGGAAGCAGGTAATATGTTCAACCTTACCTACATTTCAGGATATCTGAAGCTGTTTATGACAGACGTTCTGAAAATTCCCGCAGCCTGGGCAGGTATAATGCTGATTATTACCCGTCTCTGGGACTGTATAAATGACCCCATCTGGGGTGCTATGGTAGCAAAGAAGCCTCCCACGAAGGACGGTAAATTCCGTCCCTACCTTAAGTGGGTATCAATACCTCTCGGTATTTCAACGGTGCTTTGCTTCTTACCCTATCACAAGATGACATCAAACACCGTAGCGCTTTTCGTAATTGCTCTTATTGCATATACCTTCTACGGAATGATGTACACAGGTATGAATATCCCCTTCGGCTCACTGGCATCTGTTATTACCGATGACCCCAAGGGCAGAACACTTCTTTCCACCTTCCGTTCAATAGGCTCAGGTGTGGGCGGTGCGGTTGTATCCCTTCTTGCCCCCATGCTTATTTACACTGTAAGAACCGACAGTGCGGGAAATCCCATGAACGACCCCGTAACAGGCAAGGTAATTGAAGATGCAGACGGAAACAAGATGTTCATATTCGGTCTCATTATGGGCATACTTTCAATTATATTCTACCTGTGGGGCTATAAGACAACAAAAGAAAGAGTTCCCTCAGCTCCCGAGCCCAAGTTCGATTTCAAGGCAACCTACGGCGGACTTCTGAAATCCCGTCCCTTTATCACCGTTGCTCTTGCAGGTATTCTTATCAGCGGTCAGCTTCAATTCAACTCCTTCAATGCGTATCTTTATAAAAACTATTTCCTCAACACGGGACTTGGTACTATCGGAACAATATGCAACTATCTTCCTATGGTTATATTTGTTCTTCTCACACCAAAGCTTGTTGAAAAATTCGGAAAAAAAGAGCTTTGCGGAAACTTCTCCGTTATTGCGGCTGCTGCTTCCGTAGGTATCGCAATTATTGCAAACAATCCCGCAATACTTCGTATGATAGACCCCGTAAACGGGAGACTACCCTCCTGGATATTTATGGCAAGCCTGCTTCTTATCGGCTTTGGCTACACCTTCGTAAGCCTTACCTGCTGGGCAGTTGTTATGGACGTTATTGACTATCAGGAATATAAAACAGGCATCCGTAACGAAAGTGCCGTTTATGCTGTTTACACCTTCTCAAGAAAGCTCGGTCAGACAATTGCCGACGGTCTGGGACTTTTCCTTTTGCAGTGGGCAAACTACTCAGGCGACACCTATGGCTTTGTAGAGGGTACCAGTCAGAAGATTATGTTCATCTGCACGGTTATCCCTGCTGTGGTTTACACGGGTGTATGGCTTCTTATGAAATTCGGATATCCCCTTGACAGAAAAAATCTTGAACCTATTTACAAGTTTATTAGAGAAAAGAGAGAAAATGAAGCTCAGCTTTCTCAGGCAGATCCCCTCGTATAAAAAATACTTCGACATAAAGGAGGACTAAGCATGGGACTTATTAAAGCAGGATTCGGAGCAGTCGGCGGTGTTCTTGCCGATCAGTGGAAAGAGTTTTTTACCTGTGATTCTATAAGCGATGATATTCTTGTAGTCAAGGGCAGCAAAAATGTTTCGGGCCGTTCATCAAACACAAAGGGCAGTGATAATGTTATCACAACAGGCTCAGGTATTGTTGTTGCAGACGGTCAGTGTATGATTATCGTTGAACAAGGTAAGGTAGTTGAGGTTTGTGCCGAACCCGGACAGTTCACATATGATGCTTCGACGGAGCCTTCAATTTTCTCTGGCTCATTCGGCGAAAGCCTCAAGGAAACCTTCAGAACAATCGGCAAGCGTTTCACCTTCGGAGGAGAAGCTGCAAAGGATCAGCGTGTTTATTATTTCAACACCAAGGAAATAATGAACAATATGTTCGGAACAAGAGCTCCTATACCCTTCAGGGTAATCATTGATCCCAAACGTGACATCGACTACGAAATAACTCTTCGCTGCAACGGTATGTTTACATTCAGAATTGCAGATCCCCTTCTTTTCTATACTCACATTGCAGGAAATGTAACAGACGAGTACAGAAAAGAAACAATTATGGAGCAGTTAAAGTCTGACTTCCTTAATGCTTTACAGCCGGCTTTTGCAAAAATGAGCGAAATGGGTGTACGTTACAGCTCAATTCCTGCTCACACTGAAGAGCTTTGCGAAGCAGTAGACATTGCAATGTCTGAAAAATGGAAGCTGCAGAGAGGTATAAAAATTGAAAGCATCAGCTTCAATGCTCTTAACGCTCCCAAGGAAGACGAAGACGAGATTCAGAGAATAAAAAAATCAATCATTATGTCCGACCCCATGCTTGCAGGCGGATATCAGACAACGGGGATGACCGATGCCGCGATGAATGCTGCAAATAATCCTAACGGTGCCGTAAATGCATTTATGGGTGTAGGAATGGCAGGAAATATGATGGGAAATACCGCTGCACTCTTCGGACAGGGTATAGCTCAGCAGCAGGCTCAGCAGGCTCAGCAAGCTCAGGCACCTGCTGACAGCTGGAAATGCTCCTGCGGCAATACCGCAACAGGCAATTTCTGTCCCGACTGCGGTGCTAAAAAGCCGACCCCCGAGGGTGCTTGGAAATGCGCCTGCGGTGAAGTCGCAAC
Source organism: Acutalibacteraceae bacterium (assembly GCA_045652065.1). GTDB lineage: Bacteria > Bacillota > Clostridia > Oscillospirales > Acutalibacteraceae > RUG806. The sequence goes on along the minus strand of JAZRTO010000066.1, from coordinate 10,082 downwards.
GGGCAACTTCTGTTCACACTGCGGGGCTAAAAAGCCCTCTGACGAATGGATCTGCTCCTGCGGGAATGTAAACAAAGGTAATTTCTGTTCAGCTTGCGGAAATAAGAAATCATAAAAGAGGGATTATTTATGGCAGTTTTTCAATCTATTATGGCAAATTTCACAACCTTTATTATGGCAATAATTCTGACTGTTGTTCCCTATGCGGGCATTGAGCTTCCCGTTATCGACAACAAGGAAGACGATTGCCTTATGACAGTAGAACTCATCTCCGACACACACATTGAAGAAAAAGAGCTTTTCAGACAGTTTTTTATGACATCAGGTCTTACTAACCTCAAACACACTAAGGCTGACATTAACGCTGTTGTTGTTGCAGGTGACATCACCAACTATGCTGATGAGCCTTCTCTTGCAAAATATTATGATATCTTAAAGAAATACAGCCCTGTTCCCGTAATTACCGCTGCAGGTAACCACGATATCGGTCACGTAGGCGACAGAGATATTACAGACATTACCCGTGAAGAGGCAAAGGCAAACTTCATCCGTTACAACAACGAATATATGGGTACTGATAATACAACTACCTACTATACAACCGAAATAAACGGCTACAAATTCATTGTTCTCGGTGATGATGTAATTAACGGCGGTCATTGGGATGCTATGGATATTTCCAAGGAGCAGATGGAATTCCTTGACAGAGAATTGGCTTTCGCCGGCGGAGAACCCGTATTCGTTGTATGCCACTGGGCAGTTGACGGCAAAAACGGTCAGGAAATTGTTTATCCCGACAGCGGCATCGACCTTGCAACAAACGATATCAAATCTGTTATGGAAAAATACAAAAACGTATTCTACATCAGCGGTCACATTCACGGCGGTATCAAGAGTACAGCGGCTGCAGATTTCGCAGGATTTGCCAATGTTGAGCAGGAAAACGGCGTTACTTACGTTTCACTTCCCACCTTCGGCATTGTAAACTCCTTCGGTTACCCCTGGTCAGCAACCGGCATACAGATGGAAGTGTATGAGGATCAGGTAATATTCCGTCCCCGTAATTTCGTTACAAACGCATGGTTCACAAATGCAGTTTATTCAATACCCGTTGTTGCATAGATTATCTTAAGAACAAACAACAAAGGACTCCCCTTACAGGGAGTCCTTTCTATATTATGACAATGCCGTTCTCTGTTATCACTGAATCCATTTTTATATCGTGCTCACATATAGGGATTTCGGGAGAAATTAATTCTTTGAAGCAAAGACAGAATTTTTCAGTTGTTACATTCCCCAGGAATCTGTCATAAAAGCCGGCACCGTGACCAAGTCTGTCACCCTTGAAATTTGCCGAAATACAGGGAATTACAGATAAATCAAAATGTGTTAATCTTACACTTTCATCGAAATGAAGAGGCTCAGGGATACCCATATACCCCTCCACGAACTCCGTATCGGTAGTGATTTTTGCCGGAATCATAATCCCTTTTTCTATGCAAACGGGAACAAAAACACATTTGCCCTGCTTTAAGGCGGCTTCAATTATCATAGCGGTATCAGGCTCGTTTTTTGTTGAAACATAACAGAATATACTTTCAGCCTGCAAAAATTCAGAAGAGGCAATAACCGCACGGGCGATTTTTTTGCTGCTGTCTTTTTTGTATTCAACGGAAAGTCCGCTTATTCTATTTTTTATTTCAGCTCTCAGTTCCTTTTTTGTCATTATATTCACCACTATAAGAGTATCATAATTTAGAGATTTTGTAAACAAAAGTATTTACGAAAACGGTGCTTACTGTTATAATAATTATATTAACAAAAAACGATTAAGGAAGGGTACCATAATGTCATTTTCCGAATATATAAAAAAGGCTTCCCTTGCTCCCGAAAAGGGAGATACAATTGAATATATGACCATCCGCGACAGGCTGACAAGCCACGTGCTTGTAAATTCCCAAAGGGAGATCGCCGGAACCTCCTGCAACTATGAAATGGATGTAACTCGGCTTTGGGAGGAATTTTCCCGTCTTAAGACCTCCTGCGGATACAAGCTTACCTTCAATACACTTATGATAAAAATTCTGGTTGAGGGGCTGAAGGAGGCTCCCCGTCTTAATGCTCACATTGAATATAACCACCGTTCAACCAGTGGCAGAATCATAATAAAAAAACATATTGATGTTTCAATGGCGGTGCTTCTCCAAAACGGAGAAACCTTCCTTGTAAAGCTGCCGCATCTTGAAGATAAGTCTCTCGCAGAAACGGCTGTGCAGATAGAGGAAACTAAAAGAAAGCTTCAGAATACAAATCTCAGAAGGGTCATGTTCAAGGTCGGCGGTCAGAGAATGCTGGGGCTTGCAGCAAAGGGCAAGCTGATTTCCACCTTTTCGCAGTTTGTTTCCGCATATTTCGGCAAAGGGAAAATTGCAAAGCTCAGTAAGCTTTTCAAGAAGAAATACCGCACAGTAAACACCTCAAGGGGTCCTTATGACGGACTTCGGGTTGATGATTTTACCGAGGGTACCGTGTGCTACACCAATTGGGGAACACTTTATGACAAGCTGGATGTGAATATCACCTACATTCCCCCGATGTATCCTCAGGTCTTCCTTTTTGCAACGGGCAGAGTAACGGATAAGGAATACGTCACAAAGGACGAAAACAGTAATCTTGTGCTTAAGACAAAAAAAGTCCTTCCCGTCACCCTTATTTTCGATCACAAAATCGGCGGTGCTAATGATATAATTCCCTTTATAAAGAAGCTGGATGAAATCAGCGAAAACCCCGAAATGATACATAACTGGTAAGCATATTATTCTTATGCAATTTAATCACAAACCGATTAACATTAATATGAATTTACAAATAAACCCCGTGAGAAGAAATCTCACGGGATTTTTGCAGCTTCAAGGAGTCTGTTTATGTAAATTTCGGGCTTTAACAATTTGGAAATAATTGACAAAATTAATTACAGGGAGTATTATATTTATAGTATTTTTGCTTTTTTGGAATTATTTAGTCAGTTGGATTTTTAACAAACAAGAAAAGCTTATTTATGCAATCTCATACTAATAATCTCAGTATACTTAACAATCTACAGGGGGAACTATCATGGAACTGGAAATACGCAAACAAAGCACTATTGACAGAAAAAGTCTGAAAAGAGCATTGTGCATTTTTATGTCAATGCTTATGATTTTCACATCTCTCAGCGGAGCTATGCAGGTGTTTGCTGCTGAGGTGCAATCTACATTAAGCAGCACAAACGGTAATGTAACCGACGGCAATGTAACCGACGGTAATATTACGGAGTATGAAATCGAGGTCGGCCAAACCATAAATGTCAATATCAGGGCTAACAAAATAACATATATAAAATTTGTGCCGAAAAAGACAGGTACATATATCTTTACCTCCGCCTCGGAACAGGATACTTACGGTTATCTGTATGATGAAAACAAAAATGTGTTAGCCAATAACGACGATGATGGTGATAGCGGAAATTTCAGAATAGAATATGAGCTTACCGGCGGTGAGACATATTACTGGGGTGTACGGTATTACAATTCGGGCAAAAGCGGAAATTTCGACATCTGTCTTGAAAACACCTGCGAACACAGCGGTGAATGGAAGACTGATGTTAATGCCACATGTACAGAAGACGGAAGAAAGTCCTTTACATGTACAGAGTGCGAGGCATATTTTACAGAGATAATTCCTGCAGGCCACTCCTACGGCAATGACAATGTATGCGATGTGTGCGGCTACACCTCTGAGCTTATAGCAGAAGGTGACTGCGGAGATAACCTTACATGGACGTTGTATAACAATAATATTCTTTACATCACAGGTAACGGTGCTATGACAGACTTTGAAGAGCCTTCATACGATGACGGTTACGGTGAATGTAATGACAGCGATTATGACTATGACGACGGTTACGGTGAATGTAACGACGGCTATGGCGAGTGCAATGACGGTTACGGTGAATGCAATGATGATTATGATGCCTATACTGAAACAACTGCACCCTGGTATGCATACCGCTCACGAATAAACAATGTGCAGATAGCAAACGGTGTGACAAGCATCGGCTCATATGCGTTCTATAACTGCGACAACTTGGTAAGCATTGAAATCCCCAACAGTGTTGCAGTTATCGGATCTTTTGCATTTTACAATTGTAAGGATTTAACAAGCATAGACCTCCCCAACGGACTTACAAGCATCGACGATTATGCATTTTATAACTGTCTTAGTTTAACAAGCATAGCTTTTCCTGCAGAACTTACAAGCATCGGCGTTTATGCTTTCCACCATTGCGAAGGTTTAACAAACATAGAATTACCTGACAGTATTACAAGCATCGGTGACTACGCATTTGAGTATTGCCACAATTTAACAAGTATAGAGCTTCCTGACGGACTTACAAGCATTGGAAATTACACATTTGAGTATTGCTACAGTTTAACAAACATAGACCTTCCTGACGGACTTACAAGCATTGGAAATTACACATTTTATAGTTGCGACAGTTTAACAAACATAGACCTTCCTGACGGACTTACAAGCATTGGAAATTACACATTTGACTATTGCTACAGTTTAACAAACATAGACCTTCCTGACGGGCTGACAAGTATAGGGGCATATGCATTTTCTAGTTGCGACAGTTTAACAAGCATAGACCTTCCTGACGGACTTACAAGCATCGGTGATTCTGCATTTGCTCTTTGCTATAGTTTAACAAGCATAGACCTTCCCGACGGAATTACAAGTATCGGTAATTCTGCATTTTATAGTTGCCAGAATCTAACACACATAGACCTTCCCGACGGACTTATAAGCATTGGTGATTACGCATTTTATGGTTGCCACAATTTAACAAGCATAGACCTTCCTGACGGAATTACAAGCATCGGTGATGGCGCATTTCGAGCTTGCGACAGTTTAACAAGCATAGACCTTCCTGACGGAATTACAAGCATCGGTGATTCTGCATTTTATGGTTGCTCGAGCTTAACAAGCATAGACCTTCCTGACAGACTTACAAGCATTGGTGATGATGCATTTTATGGTTGCTCGAGCTTAACAAGTATAGATCTTCCTGACGGACTTACAAGTATAGGCAATTGGGCATTCGAGTATTGCTCAAGCTTAACAAGCATAGACCTTCCTTACAGCGTTACAAACATCGGCATTTCTGTATTTATCGCTTGTAACAACTTAGAGCGCATTACAATCAGAAATCCTAAATGTAATATTTATGATAGCTATATTACAATTCCCAGCGGTGCTACCATTTACGGTTATGAGAATTCAACAGCTGAGGCTTATGCGGAAAAATACCATAGAAGCTTTGTTTCTCTCGGATGTGCACATACCCCCGGAACCATACTTGAAGAAATTCCTGCAAGCTGCACAACAGGCGGTCTTAAGACTTACATATGCGGTCTTTGCGGTGAGCGTATATCTGAAGTCATCCCTGCAAATGGTCACACAGAATCAGCTTGGATTGTGGATATTGAGGCGACTTGCACAGCTGAGGGTTCCAAACATACAGAATGCACCGTGTGTGAGGAAACTCTTCAGACTGCAGACATCGAAAAGCTTGCACATTCCTATACAGCGGTTGTAACTGCTCCCACATGTACAGAGCAGGGCTATACTACATACACCTGCGAATGCGGTGACAGCTATGAAGGGGAATACACAGACATCATACCGCATACTGATTCGGACGAAGATGAAATCTGCGATAACTGCGACAGAGATGTACCCACAGAGGATGCAACCGGTTGCGAATGCAGATGCCATTCAAGCGGATTTATGAAGTTTATCTGGAGAATAATCTCTTACTTCCAGAAGCTCTTCAGAGTAAATCAGTATTGCTCCTGCGGTGAAGTCCATTGGTAACGAAAAGCATCCCCAACAAAAATTTAACATCAAAAAAGTTAAGCCTCCGGAAAAAACCGGGGGCTTGCTTTTGTTAAATCGTCATAATAAGCCCACTCCCCTTTCAAGAAACTGACTCCGTCTTTGAGCGACCGTCTATAAAAAGGGGCTTTTTCATAAAAAAACATCAGACACATCATCGGGAACACTCCTGAATAATGTGTCTGATTTTTATTTTTCTTTAATACTATTCAGAATGAAAGGATATGACTGCAGTAAACTTTACAGTACACTTATCTTCCAATCACTCATATCTCCGCTGAGGCAGGTAATATCACATTTACCGTCGGTGAAGGTAACCCTTGCGAGGATATCGGGCAGGCACAAAGGAAAGGTTATATTTTTATCAATGGGATTAAATGCAATCTTTTTGTTTTCGAAATCTACCGAAATCCCCGATACAGCTTGGAGAATTGTCCAGCTTGACATAGGACGGGTATAGTGATGACCGCATTCCCAATGGTCCCAGAAATGACCGAACCGCATCTGATTATCGGATATTGAGCGAATTTCCTTATCAGCGATTTCTTTTAATCCTACCGAAAGAGCAAGGGCGGCAAAGGCATAGCCGATACCTGTCCATACAGCTTCAGTCTGACAGTTTTTGTAGGTGTGAAGAGTTGTTTTTTTGCCTTCGGGAACGGTAGCATTGAGAAGCCCCTGCTCCTCATCAAAATTGCACCTGAATATTAAGTCAAGCACAGAGCCTACTCTCTCATCGGGAAGATTACCCGAAAGTCCCATCATTCTGAGGAACCATTCTCCGTCAAGCTGATCAGTCATAAGAGATTCATCGGTTTCGTCATTGCTTCTCCAAAGGTTGTAATACTCACCGTTCCAGAGCTTTTCCTCAAGGGATTTCTTGCCCTTTTTCAACATATCGCTCCATCTGTCAGCCTCTTCCCTTTCCCCTACTCTGTCTGCAATGACTATTGCAGCCTTCAAGGCAGCCAGCCACAGAACAGAAATGTATGCAGGGGTTCCCGAGAAATTCCAGGCATCGTAGGTATTGCGCTTTGTATTGTGATCGGGAAGACCATCCTTGTCGGTATCAAGCTCCTCCATGGAACACATTGCCCTTTTTACATTATCCCACAGGGAGATAAGATATTCTCTGTCACCTGTAAAGAGATAATCCCGAAGCACCATTAAAACAAACTGCATACTTATATCAACACGGTCAGAGCTGCCATCGGTACTTTTCATATCAGGCTTGAAGCAATGATGTACTCTGCCGTCTTCTCTTTGGTACTGAGCACCCATTTTCATCTGCTTCTTCTGCAGGTCGGGAAAAAGGCAGATAAGGGAAAATGATGCATGATAGGTTATATCCGTGGTATGAAGTCCGCAGTAGCCAAGCCCCTCCCACAGACCGAAGTTTCCGTTTTTGAGATAAACGGAGCTTTTTATTATGGGAGAAAGATTTGATGACCATACATCGGGATAAATTTCAGGAAGATCCGTCTGATAAAGAAGCTTTGCAAAATTCACAGCAGACTTAAAAATGCTGTTGTAATTATCAACAAGAAAGCTGTTGGCAGTTAAGGAGCTGTCGTAGAGATTTTCATAGTAATGACCGATCCTTTCTCCGTCAGAAGCAAAGTGATTGGGGAAATACCAGGTAAGAACGAAGCGGATATTCTTCTTTTCACCCGGCTGCAGCGTCACACGGGAGCAAAGGGCACAAGCACCGAAGTCCTCACCCCGTCTGCCGTCCTCATCGCAGCCGAAGAACTTTATTTTATCCTCTCTTGACGACGGAAAATCAGGCTTACAGTATCTTATGCGGCTGAGTATGGACTGGGAGAAGGGGTATTTTGAATGACATCCAAACAAGGCATCAAGCTCAGCATCACTCAATAAAGCTAAATCATCCGGGACGGATTCAGGCTTTGTGCCGATATCAATATCGGGAAGAGTTCCGTTTTCTCTGAAGCCGAACAGAACGGATTCCTGAGTTACACCTAAGTCCGTATCCGAACAGGCTATATACTCCCTCATAAAACGGTAATAATCAGCCGTAATGTAGGATTTTTCTCCGTCACCGCTGACAGAAAGACAGAGATTACCGCAAGACGGTGAGTCCGAAGGCTTTTCAGGCTCTATGTGAACAAAAACACCGTCATCGGTCTTCTGAAGTGAGTTTTTATTACCCTCATTCTTATTTGCAACATCAGGCACAAGAGTACCTAAAAGACTTATAGTAAGTTCTCTGTCTGTGGGGTTTTCTACGGAAAAATCAAGATAGAAGCCGGGAGTTGATGCTATATCGCTGTTATGGGGCACAAAGGGAGACACCGCACGAAGACTGAGCTTACAATCCAATGCGCTATCTATATAATTCAGATCGCACATAGGGAATCTGCCGTCATATTCAATTTTTTCTACTGGCTTATTCCAGGAAAACATACGGTATGTAAAGTCATCGGCATCGGTTTTCATACCGAGCTTTCTGACAATGGGCTTGCCGTCAGCCTTCTGTTCACGCACATAGAATGAAAGTGCACCCGTGCTGCCCTCTCCGTCATCTTCCTTTCTTTCAAAGCACACCTTTGTAATTCTCGGCTGATTTGCAATAAGCCAGGAATGAAATTCACCGTCAGGAAAAAGCTCCACACTTCCGGCGCCGATACCGCCCAATGCAATACCACTCAAATGAGTTTTTGTAGTTGTAATCTTCGCCATAATTCACCTCAGAATAGTGATTTAAATATTATTTTCATCTAAATTAATATTATCATATATAAACATTCCCCGCAAGACGGCATTTTCAAAATACTGACCGCAAAAAATCCCCTGCCCGAAAAACGGACAGAGGAAATTTCAATTATTATCTGTACAGAATTATATTCTTACTTGCTTGCTTCTTCGATAGCAACAGCACAAGCAACTGTCATACCAACCATGGGGTTGTTACCTGCGCCGATAAGTCCCATCATTTCTACGTGAGCGGGAACGGAGGAGGAGCCTGCAAACTGAGCGTCAGAGTGCATACGACCCATTGTGTCTGTCATACCGTAGGAAGCGGGGCCTGCTGCCATATTGTCGGGATGAAGAGTACGGCCTGTGCCGCCGCCTGATGCAACGGAGAAATACTTCTTGCCGATTTCAATGCATTCCTTCTTATATGTGCCTGCAACGGGATGCTGGAAGCGGGTGGGGTTAGTGGAGTTACCTGTGATGGAAACGTCAACACTTTCCTGATGCATGATAGCAACGCCTTCACGAACATCGTCTGCACCGTAGCAGCGAACCTTAGCTCTGGGGCCGTTGGAGTAAGCCTTTTCACTTACGATTTCAAGCTTACCTGTCATATAATCAAACTTTGTTTCAACAAATGTGAAGCCGTTGATTCTGGAGATGATCTGAGCTGCGTCCTTACCAAGACCGTTAAGGATAACCTGGAGGGGTTCCTTTCTTACCTTGTTAGCGGAGTTAGCAATACCGATAGCACCTTCAGCAGCAGCGAAGGACTCGTGACCTGCAAGGAATGCGAAGCACTTTGTCTCTTCTCTTAAAAGCATAGCTGCAAGGTTACCGTGGCCAAGACCTACCTTACGGTCGTCAGCAACTGAACCGGGGATACAGAAAGCCTGAAGGCCTTCACCGATTGCTTCAGCAGCATCAGCAGCCTTTACACAGCCCTTCTTGATAGCGATAGCTGTACCTGTGATGTAAGCCCAGCAAGCATTTTCAAAGCAGATGGGCTGAATACCCTTGATAAGATTGTAAACGTCAATACCCTTGTCATCGCAAATCTTCTTTGCTTCCTCGAGAGACGCAATACCGTATTTGTTGAGTGCAACGTTAATCTGATTAATTCTTCTTTCGTAACTTTCAAATAAAGCCATTGTTATATCCTCCCTCTCTTATTCTTCACGGGGATCGATAACTTTTGCTGCGTCATCGAATCTGCCGTACTGACCTGTAGTCTTAACAAGTGCTTCGTTAGCGTCAACACCCTTACGGATAGCTTCCATCATCTTTCCGAGGTGAACGAACTTGTAGCCGATAACCTGATCGTCTGCGTCAAGAGCCATCTTTGTGATGTAGCCTTCTGCAAGCTCAAGGTATCTTACGCCCTTAGCCTTTGTGCTGAAGAGAGTACCAACCTGGCTGCGAAG
>JAZRTO010000065.1:0-12947 GCA_045652065.1 Acutalibacteraceae bacterium | reverse complement strand
TTTTTAATCTGTTCCATTGAGTACCTCCCTAATAATCTGAACGAGTTGTTCAGCTTGTTGTGCTTCATTACCGTCGATGGTCTGAGCCTCGCCACGTACAGGTGGTGTAAATGTACGAACAACCTGTGTGGGAGAGCCTTTTAATCCACAACGTGCAATATCTGCCTGCAGTTCTTCTGCAGTAAAGGTTGGAATATTTGCAGCACGTCCGCGCAGCATACCAGGAATTGTAGGTAACTGCGGCAGATTTTGTCCTTTTGCAACAGTAATCAATGCAGGCAAGGGCAAATAAAGCTCTTGTTCTACATCATCCCATACACGGCGCACCACTAAGTGATCTTCTGCAATCTCTAAAATTTCGCTTACATCTGAAACATGTGAAATTCCTAATTGCTGAGCAAGCTCAGGACCAATTTGTGCTGTATCGCCATCAACTGCCATTTTTCCGCAAACAATAAGGTCTGCTCCACCCAGCTTTTCAATACCAAGCGAAAGTGCATATGATGTTGCCAGGGTATCTGCACCGGCAAAAGCACGGTCAGAAAGAATTGCGCCATCGTCAGCACCGCGGCTGATGGCATCGCGAAGCACCTTTTCCGCAGCCGGTATACCCATAGTAATGGCAGTAACAGAGCCGCCGGCACCACTTTTAATATCTAACGCAGTCTGCAATGCATATAAGTCAAAAGGATTGGTTACTGCGTTACGACCTGTACGCACGATAGTTTTTGTAAGAGGATCAATACTAGCGGTTGCAGCGGCAGGTACTTGTTTCATACAAACAATTATTTTCATTATTTTACCTCCTCTTGCGGTGCAAACAGATTACCGCGTCCGAGCATCCAGCGCGGGTCAAATGCGGCTTTCAAAGCAGCCATTTCATTAATATGCTCAGTTCCGTACATAATCTCTAAGAACGGTGCTTTAAGCTTACCAACGCCGTGCTCTGCAGAAACTGCGCCGCCCATACGGGAAACTTCGCCTGCCCACTTAGCGAGCAGTGCTTTGCCTCGTGAGTATTCATCCATGTCTCTCGGCAAAATATTTACGTGAATGTGATTGTCACCGATATGTCCCCATGCAGCATGTAACAAGCCTTCTTCTTTTAAAGTAGTATCATAGATTTCAAGAAGTTCTTCAAAGTATTCATCAGGTACAGCTAAATCGCCGCCAACCTTGGTAACTTCAGGATATGTATGCTTTGTGCGTTCTACCTGCATATTAACACTTTCAGGAACTGCATGGCGGAAGAAATGTAACATATCTCGGTCGCTGTCGCTAGTAGCAACCCATGTATTATCAGGATTACCGCCAGCCTTAGAACAATATTCACTGAGTGATTCTAAAAGTTCATATGCCTGCTCTTCTAGGTCACAGTGAAGCTCTGTATATACAGCACAGCCATAAGAATCAGGCAAGAAAGGTAACCCCGCAAAAGCAGTGCTTTCTGCCTTTTGTCTGCGCAGAATATCAAGCGCACAGGGGTCAAAATATTCAATAGCAACAATGCCCTGCTTTATTTGTCTTACAAGCTTTGTGTACTCTACTGCCTGTGATTCCTGTGGAAAGAAGCAGCTAACGCCCCATGTAAGAGCAGGAACAGGCAAGAGTGATAACTCAATCTCAGTTAAAACTGCAAGTGTACCATCGCTGCCAATAAATAAATCCAGTGCATCCATATTCTCACAGCAATAGTAACCTGAAGCATTTTTACAGTTGGGCATTTTATAAGATGGTAACTGCACAGTAATTGTATCACCTTGCTCAGTAGGCAGAGTGAGCTCTTGGCCCTTTGCATATATTTCTCCTCTTTTCAAGGAAATAGTCTGACCATTTGCGAGCACTGCACGAATTGCCTGAATATGTCTGCGTGTTGCACCATAATAGTAGCTGCGGGCACCTGATGCGTTGCACGCCACCATGCCGCCAATTGCTGCTGTGCTTTCTGTCGGGTCAGGAGTAAACATCTGCACGGGAGCCTGACAGAACGATTTGTATACTTCCTGGGATGCTTCATCCCAGCTGCTTGTGTCAAAAGAACGTGCAGCTATAGCCTTGTTAAGTTTCTGCAAAATTACGCCTGGTTGTACGGTGATGTAAAAACAATCATTCTCCGCACGCATACCAAGGACCTTGTCCATTCTGGACATATTCAGCACATGACCACCAAACGGTACAGCTGCAGAAGCAAGACCTGTACGGCTGCCCTGAACTGTAACAGGAGTTCCCGACTCATAAAGCTGTGCCATAATCTGGCATACCTGCTCGTGAGTCTCAGGGAAAGAAATAGTTTCTGCGTGACCAATTTTTTTAGATTCATCACGCAGATATTCTTCATCTGCGCTGACAAGTTTACGAATAAGCGTCTGATCCATATTTTCACCTCTGGATATATCATAATATGTAAATTTAAATTTTTCCAACATAAAATTCTTTAGAATTAAATTTGTGCTACAAAAAAAGCAACACAAAATAAGAAATTTAGCCAAGTACCCACCGACAAAACATGTACGGTGGGTGCTTTAAATCAGGCTAACAATTTCATAAGATCACTGACATTTCCATTAAATGTCAAAATCATATCTATAATCTTTTTGATATCTTCTTCTGTCCGACCTGCAGCCATTGCAAGTTCTGTTGTCTTGGAGCAAAAATCATCTATTGACATAGGAAGTTCCGGCTCCCCAAGCGCATAATCTGCCTGAGATGTATAAGATTTTTTATTTTTAAGTGTAACGGTAACCCTTGCAGCTCTCTTTTTCGGTACCCATGATGTCATTTCTTCATCCGCACGGACTGAAACCTTTTGTGTAAGGTCAAGTATATCCTTATTTTTAAGTGTTTCATCTGTAAAGGACGAGATTCCTATTTTACCAGTTACGAGTGCCATTGCAATACAGAACGGTGCAGACATCTTTCCTGCTACAGGACTGGGAATGTCCGTATGGTCATGACCGTTAACGCCCTGAGCGTACATATCAACGTGGATACTTTCAATATCACGCCAGTTGACATTATTGTCACCTACAGCTCTGAGTGCTGCATATACACATCCGTGTGTATGTCTGCAGGAAGCAAAAGGCTTATGATAACATCCGCAGATGTTGTAGCTGCTGTTATGCTCCAAAGACAGCACTTCGGGTTTACAGGTATCACTTGAGGCTTTGAAGAAACCAAATTCTCCATCAAGCGGGTCAATAGGTCCCTGAAAGCCTGCTCTTACAACTAAAGCTGCAGTAATTCCATCGTGCGTAGCACGACCAATATTGTAAGGCTTCAAAGTTGAACTATCTACCTGCATTTCAAGGATTCCGCCGGCACTTGTGCAAGCCGCCCCTAAGGCAGACTTAAACTGTTCTTCGTTAAAATCAAGCAGGGCAGCAACACCCATAGCAGCACCAATGGTTCCTACTGTGCCCGATGCATGAAAGCCCCTTCCGCGATGACCCGGCTGAATGCAATTTCCCATTCGGATAGCAGCTTCATAGCCGATTATAATGCCTCGCAAAACATCATCCATAGTTAAGTTCTCTTTTTCTGCCACAGCAAGCACAGCCGGAATTACAGCAGAGCCAAGATGAACAGTTGAAAAACGATGACCGTCATCAAAATCGTAAGCATGACCGCTTATTCCATTGACAAGCGCCGCATTCTGAAGCGATGCTTTTTTTCCAAGGCCGATTGCTGTTGCATCGTCTCCTGAAAACATATTAATATATGCTCCCAAATTGTCTTTTAACAAGCTGGCACCTGCAAGCATAGTTCCTACTTCATCAAGGAGGCACTTTCGTGCCTCCTCCATTACTTCAGCAGGAATGGGACCTTCCTTTAATGTGAAAAGTGTATGTATAAAAGTATCAGAAATGTTCATACACAAATCTCCTTTACAAGATTATCCTTTAATCTTCTGCAATGCATCATAGATGATAGGCCAGTGTGTCTCAGGACGTTTGCCCCAAACAACCATCATGCAGTCAACAAGCTCTTTAAGACCTTTATCGCTAGTGTCAAGACCTAATTCCTTTAAAGACATAGGCTGTCCGATAGCTTTCATGAAGCGTGCAAAATTCTTTATCTCATACTCGCCGCGTTCATAAGCATATAATGATGCCTGGCAACCAAGGCCTACGATTTCACCATGTAACCACTCGCTTGTTTCTTCTGTATACTTAGCCTTGCAAGCATAATAAAGAGCGTGAGCAAAAGTAGCGCCCTTGCCATTACCGCTATGTATTAAAGAATGGTTGCCATAGTTTACAGCCGCTGCAATAGCAGTTGTCGCAACATTTGCAAAAACGCAAGCATCAAGATCATCTGTAACCTTATGCTCCACACAGTCGCGATATGCCTGTTCGCCACGGTTTAAGATAATTTCGTTAGTTGTGCCTGCCATAACTTTAGATGTATACATGCCTACAGGTGTATTGTTTACAGTATAAGACTCATCCATAAAGCCTGTCTCAATATACTTGGCAAAAGCATCTGCCATACCTGAAGCAAAGAGTTTTACAGGCGCATCTGCAATAACCTGAGTATCAATAACAACTGCATCAATTTCAGTTGAATGCCAGATTCTGTCGATAGGCTTATGGTCAGGAGTGTACATAACACTCATAGCCGACCAGCAGTTGAATGTTGCCACAGATGTAGGCGCATTTAAAACGGGAAGTCCGCTGCACTTACCTGAAGCCTTAGCCATATCTATAACCTTACCGCCGCCGGCACCGATTACTAAATCTGCCTTCTCCTGCGGAATCAATGTATTCTGAAGATAGTCAAGTGTTTCATATGTACAGTCAGATGTCATGGTGTAAAAACATGGCTGTATGCCTGCATCCTTAAGGCTCTTTTCCATCTTTGCACCAACAGAATCGAGCGCACTCTTACCACCAACTATAAGTGCCTTTTTGCTTTTCAGCATTGCGGCTTCTCTACCGACAATTTCAACAGCGCCGGGAGCCTGAACATATCTGCCGCAACCGAATTTCATAGGTTTGAATTCATTGCTCATTATTATATTCTCCTTATATTCGTAACAGATTAAAGCTCTACGCTTGCTATACGGGGTTCAAAGCAGCAACCGGGACGTATAGCAACTACACGCACACCGCTCGCACGCTGAGGTCCTACCTTCATAAATGTTGCAAGAACTGTTGTCTTACCATTAAGGCCAAGCGGACCTACATCGGTTTCGTTAACTTTATCCGTAATATATTGTTCCATATCGTTCTGTTTGCCGAAATCACCGTAAACCATTGCTTCCATCATAAGAGCTGTAGCTTCGTACTGTGAACGACCCACACCGACAGCAACAGCACATGGTGTGCAACCAAGCATTTTAGTAGCTTCTTTTGTACGTGTAACAATCTCATCAAGAACAACGTCAATGCTGTGCTTGTGGAATATACGGTGAGTGATGCCACGGATAGCAGGACCGCCGCCAAGCATCAGCACGTGAACGCGCAATACATCCTCTTCAACCTCTTTAATAAGGAAAGGTGCTGTATCAAGCGCATCACTGTCAGGGCTGATGCCGCCACTCATATCTATTCTTTCTTTATCGTCACCCATAATAGCCATCGGACGACCGGGCAGAGTGCGCAAGCCTTCGCGCACACCATCCTGAATTGCAGACATAAGGCTGCCTGTTACACAACGGTTAGGACCTACCTCAATAAATACATGAGGTATACCTGTATCGTCACACAAGGGGCTGCGATTACATTGTGCAACCTCTGCATTTTCTAAAATTGTTTCAAGATTCCATTTAGCACGAGCAAGCTCCTCAGACGCAATAGCACGGCGATAGGCCTCTTTTTTGTCCTCACTGAAGGTAGAGCCTGCTCTAACAAGAGTATCCGCCACCTTTGCAACAACTTCATTGTAATCAAAAGACATACGAAAATCCCTCCTTAAAACATACTCTGACCGTGAGCGGCCGCAATAATGCAGGGGAACTCTTCCACCTGCAGTTCATAAAATGCTTCCATACCAAGCTCAGGATGTGCAACACAACGCTTAGCTTTAACCTTGCTGTTAAGCAAAGCTGTAACAGGAGCAATAACTGCATAAACAGCGTTATACTCATTAAACATTTCTATTGTTTCTTTTTTCAAAGCGCCTTTTCCTAAGTGCATTCTGATGCCTGCTTTTGTCAGCTGGGGCATAGTTCCCTCTATCTCAAGTTTGTTACTTGATGTGGGTCCTACACCTGCAGGGCTTACTGCAGTGTGAAAAATTACACTGCCCTGCAAATCGATGTCATGATCTTTTAGTGTGCCTTCGTCAATCATTTCAACTATCTTTGGAAGCACAGCATCACGACCGGCATATATTATACCGGATACATTTACAATGTCTCCGACCTTAAGCTGACTGAGAACTTCATCAGTAAAAGGTGCTGTTATTGTTCTAATTTCCATATATGTATCCCTTTCTTTTGACAAATTTGTGGGACTTAAGCTATATTAGTGGTTTAAAGATCCCTTTGGTGAATATGTTGCTTCAGGATAGTAAGCATCAATTACACGTTTAACTAAAAGCACCTGCTTAGCACGTTTCTTAGCATCTGCCTCTGTAGAATCCCAGCTGTGTGTCTGTGCTACTGAACCACCTGTTTTTAAGTAGATAGGAGCTGCAACACGAATCATTTCAGGAACTTCGTAATGACGAATAAATCCGCCTGATGATGTTGGGTTTTCTGTATGACAGTCAATCGGAATGTCGATAGCAGAACGAACAGCAGCTAAATGCTGTAACTGATAGTCTCTAACGATATTGAATGAGTCAGCACCGATATCCTGGAGAAGCTTAGCTGAGCAGGGGTTGCCATGACCTGAGTGAGCAGACATCTTGAACTTGCAATCCTCAGGAAGAAGTCCTGCTTCACGAGCTTTGCCAAGTGCCCACAGACAACCTTCGTCGTATACGAGGAAAGTACGTACTCCCAAACGAGCAGCACGACGTACATCTTCGATAGCTCTTACTACCTGATCCTGACCACGGAGACGATAACCCATACGAACGCCTTCAGGGCTCTTAACAGAAGCACTTGTATCTGCTGTAGCACGAGGACCAATAGCTAAAACCAATTCTACCTGATACTGCTTACCTAATGCTACCATTTCGGAGATTTCATCATCAGAAAGTGTCCAGATACCTTTTGTCTGTGTTACACGGTGGATGTAGAAGCCGAGTCTGTCAACTTCTTCGAGTAATGCCTTCATAACTTTAGGGCTCTGAATGCCGGGAACCTCAAAACGATACTGACAACCGTCGTCAAAACGTTTCTCTGAGTCCGGAAGCTGATAAAGATCGCCTCCTGGCTGACCGATAGATTCTAAGAATGCTCTTGTTTCTTGCATAGTGTTCATAATATTTTCCTCCTGTTATTTAAAAAATTTTAATAAAAAACTTAGTTAGTCTCGCTTAATCTGGCGAATAACATCAATCACTGTTCCGTCACGATATTCTACGATACAGGTGATTTTGTCTGTTGTTTCAATCGGCTTAGGAACGCCTGTAAGCGAATAAGCTATTTTAAGCAAATCTTCAATAGTAACTGTTTTGATTCCAGCCTTCTTTAGATCTTCTTTTAACATTTCATAGCTCTTATGCTTCGGGTTAAGTGCTATACCCGCTTCAGTAACTACAACTGCTACAGAAGAACCTGGAGTACAGCAAGTAAATACCTTGTTTACCACTGACGGAATTCGTCCGCGGACAATAGGAAGTGTTACGATAGAAATATCGGCACCGTCTGCAACATCAGGACCTCCGCCGATGCCTGACATCATCTCACCGTTTGAACCGGTCAAGATATTGATGTTAAAATCAACGTCTATTTCAAGTGCGCCTAAAACACCGAAGTTAAGCTTGTCAAGAGCGCAGCTCTTGTTAAACATATTAGCATACATAGAGTTGTCAATTTCTATGATACCGGGATTATCCACGATAGCTCTTGCTGCTACAGAGTCAAAAGACTGAGAGCACAAAAGAGTACGTACAAGACCCTTATTATGCATTTCAACAATGTTTGCAGTCATTCCGCCAAGAGCATAGCTTGCCTGAATGCCTGCTTTTTCTGTATGTTCAGCTAAGAAGTCCGTGCAAGCAATACTTATTGCACCTGCACCTGTCTGGAAGGAATATCCGTCCTTAAACAGTCTGCTTGCAGCCATAACATCGGCTGCGCGCTGTGCAATCAGAAGGTCACGCGGGTTTTTTGTTCTGCGGGCAGCGCCTGCTCCGATTTTTGCAGAATCGCCAATCTGATCAACCTTTACAACATAATCGACATACATCTGTGAAATAGAGATTGGAACGCAAGGATACGGAACTAAATTGTCAGTAATTACTACAACTTTTTCAGCGCAGGTAGCATCGATAAATGAATATCCCAAAGAACCGCAGGCATTGGGACCAACCTGACCTGTACAGTTTCCGAAATCATCCGCTTGAGATGCGCCAATGAAAGCCACATCAATGGACAGATCTCCCGTTTCAACAGCGTGAGGACGAGCACCGTGCGGACGGAGTATAACGGGCTCTGCAAGCTCCAGGCCGTCAACTACTGCATCGCCAAGCTCACCACGGATACCGCTTGCCTGAATTCGATTAATAGTACCATCTTTAACAAAATCCACAATAGAAGGATTTTTAATATTTACAACCGCACTTGGCGCAAATCTGAGCCCTTTTATTCCGAGCTCCTTAATAGCTGAAAGCACCTGTCCGATTATATAGTCACCTTCTCTGAAACTGTGATGGAAAGAAATTGTCATTCCATCCTTGAGCCCTGAGGCCTTAATTGCCTCCTTCAAATCCGGCATCAGCTTTGTTCCTGCTGCAGCACGCTTGCTGGGCTTTCTGCGGGAACATACAGCCTGCTCAGCCTCAATTGTCTGGCTTGGTCCGGCATATGGCCTTACTATGTAATTACCGATTTTTTCTGGTATTTCACGTCCTACTGCATTAATCATAGTAACCCCTCCCCTACATTAATTCCGGCAGCTTCCGCCTGTGCCAAAGTTGTTCTTGCACGCAGTTCCATAGGTTTATCTATCATACTGCCATCTAATGTGACAGCACCTTTCCTTTGCTGTTTTCCTTCTTCAACTGCCTGCAGCACGCGTAGAGCGTATTTAATTTCTTTTGGGCTTGGGGTAAAGAAAGAATTAACAACATCAATCTGTCTTGGATGAACACATGTTTTACCGTCAAAGCCTAAGTTACGTGTAAGAGCAGTGTCTTCCTTAAGACCTTCCACATCGTTAATATCAGAGAAAACAGCGTCAATAGCTTCAACACCTGCATGGCGGCAAGCTGTCAGCAAGGCGTTGCGCGCATAAAATATCTCAAGACCTTCTTTTGTTCGGTGCGATTTCATGCTGGCAGTAAAATCCTCGGCACCTAACGCCAGTGCAACGATTCGCGGATCGGCTGTTGCGATTTCATAAGCGTTAATAAGGCCCAGATATGACTCAATATTACACCAAACCTCAATTTTACCGACTTCCATGCCGGCAGCAGTTTCAATTTCAGTAATACGCTGACAGATGCGGACAATCTCTTCTTTATATTCTACCTTAGGAATACGAATAGCATCCGGATTAGCACGAACAGCTGCTTCTAAATCTTCGTCTATGTACTCAGAATAAATGCCATTTACACGGATAAGAACATACTTATCAGCCGGTCTGTGATAGCGAACTGTATTATATACAAGCAAACGGGCAGCATCCTTTTCCGATGCAGGAACAGAATCCTCAAGGTCATAAACAAGGCAATCTTCGTTATAAAAGGCAGCCTGTATCATATTAACCGGGCTTGCTCCGCTGACATAAAGAGAGGTTCGCTTTAATTTAGCAGTTTGCATTATCTGTCCTCCCCTTTCCAGTCAAATTTTGTTCCTGTGGCACTTGAACAAGCAGCCTGCATTCTGGCACGGATAACCCATTCCAGCGCTCCCCTGTCTACAGCATCCACAAATGCGTCTTTAATGCCGAAAGATTCTAAAACCTCAGTTATAGTAGCAATAATAGAATCACCAAACTGTGCTTTAACAACACTTTGCAACTGAATATCCAGGCCTCGACCGGGATTCGGCGAAATGCTGATCTGGATATCACTGGATTCCAGTGTTCCGACTATTGCGGCCTGCTTAATTTCCATTTACAACACGACCTTCCATCAAATTTATTTTTTACAAAATTTATAGCATATTTTTATAAATCACTACACTTGTATTATTATATACTATTTGTATGAACTTGTCAATAAATGTTATATAAGTTTATCGGCTTTAGGCATGTAAGTTTATAAATAGTAACTATACACATTTGTGAATAACAGGTATGTAAGCCTGAGCTTTTTAGGCTTGTCTATGATTTAAAAATATTTTTTCATTGTGTGCTTCTACTTATTATGAGAGCCTGAAAGACTTAGCTATATTTTCAAGCTCTGTTTTCAAATCCTCGTTTGTGTTTTTAGGATATTCCCACGAAATTATATATATTGCCGAGTCTGACTTATGCAGATTAAACCATAAAGTATCTCCGTCAAATTCAATTCCGCAAAGCGGATAACCCATTGAGTCCTCGAAGATATAATCTTCGTTATCTCTTAAGAACTTGCTTCTTGCAGTTGTTTCATCATCATTTTTGTATGTTGTCACTTTGATTTTGACATCGTCTTTTTTTGTGTAATCCCATTTTTCTTCTAAAGTACCGTCATCATAGTCTTTTTCGTAATGGTAATTTTTGTCAGGAATTGCAAGAGTGTAGCCCTCGCCTTGATGCGTTTTTACTTCACCACCGATAGCGGTGTAGGTTTTATCGTTTTTAGCTTCGGGAAGATAGATGTTCTTTTTGTTATAAACCCTGCATCCCGAAACCATAAGCAGAGCTAACGACAGTAAAATTAATATTATTTTCTTCATTGATTTTCCTCCTTATTTCTTTCTTAATTATAAAAGATTGCCAAAGAGAATTGCCATTACTATTGCAATCGCTCTTTCCACAATATTTGTTTATAAAGGCAGATGTATATATTTCATTATTGCTTAACTCCTTAACGAGCTTTCTTATTTAACACCAAAGCAAGAATAACGCAGATTATAATTAAAATGGCATAAGGAACAGCAAAGAGAAATACAGTATCAGCAGAAGCGCTAAAGCCTTTGTGCTCTATAGCACAAAGCATACTTGCATAGCTATATGCCACGTCGGCACACATTACATGAGATAATATCAACGCAAGTGCAGTAAAAATATTTCTCAAAATCCTGAATTTATTCATTTTTCATTCAGCTCCTTTTATTATTACTCTTCTTCTAATGCTCTGCCACACTCGGGACAATGTCTGGGAATACCGCCACGAACATTCATAAGAGAACATCTGCAATGAGGGCATGTATAAAAAATAAAAGCCTGAATCAAAGCAGAAAAGAAAACAATAGCACCGAAAGCCATAAATCCGCCAATAATCTTTTCGTTTTCAAAGCTAATCCCGAAAGCCATAATAAGAATACCAACTGCAAAGCCTATGTGCATTAAGTTTCTGCTTTTTCTGTAATTCATCTCATCAGCTCCCTGCTTTTAATTTCCTTACTATAAATTTAATTATTTCAACTGCAGTAAACGAAAGTGCAAATAAAGAATACATACATAAAAGAAGCCCCGGGCCTTCGCTTCCGTGAGTGTTAATGTGAGATAAAACACACCACCAAATAATGCCGCCAAATAGCATCAGCCACGATAAAAAATATGTTTTCTTAATTTTCCAGAGACATATTCCAAAGAGCAAACCAAGGATTACAGGTAACACGAATATCATAAAAAGGTTATAGTAAATCTGTGCCATTTGATTTATCTCCTTTTCTCTTTTGACTGCACGCCTTCCTGCAAATACAAATTGCACATATTATCTGAACTAAAAATGCAATTACTGTTTCAAATATAATTAACTGATTCGGAAGAAATGGCTTAAAGTAATATTCCCATTTTTCCGTTTGAAAGTTCCATGCAAAGATGCAAGAGGAAGCAAAGCTTAATATGTTGCCAACAACTACTATCCACAAGCTTTTAATCTTCCCACTCCCATAACACAATGCACCAAACCCAACTATCATAACAAGATAAAACCACAAGCTTCCGGCTTGAGCATCCTCATTCATCGCTAAAAACACAAATGGAATAAGGTATCCTGAAAGCAATAAAGCTTTTAATCTATTTTTATGTTTCTCTGAAAATGTCATAGTGCATTCCTCCGTTATTTATCAGATATAAAACATTAATTAATTAATTTCATCTTTTTGATGAAATCAATTCTACCAGGAGTAAAAATGCTTGCTTGCAAGAGCATTTTTACGACGCCGTCAATTGATGCAGTGCTCCAAAGAGCACGTAAGAGCGTTAGCTCTTGAGAATTTTATGAAATAAAATTCTGTATGCGTCAATTATAGAATTCGTGTACGATTTAGATACCACTGTTTTCTCGTTCTTTCTTCGCAGTATTTATTGATGCTATCAGCAATCTACGAATTTTACTGCATTCATCATACATCTCAATGTATTCATCTTCTGTTATCATTTTCGTTTCTTTAAAAAGTCCTAACCAATAATCGCTTTCATAACACTCTTTCAAAGCTATCTGAAACTTATTTATAAAGTCCGCTTTGCTTGCCGCATAATTTGCTTCGTGAATATTGGCTCCAATACTTGTACCACTTCTCAAAAGTTGATTTAATAATACATTCCCTTTTCTGTTTTCCTTTATCTCTGTACACAGCTTAACAATATCAACTGCAAATTGTTTTGATAAATCAACAAGTTTGTTTTCTTTCATCTCGTTTCTCCATTTAATGAATTGACAACTTCGTTGTCATGAATTGGCATTCTGCCATGAATTGCTGCAAGCAACATGAATTGAATTGCCTTTAATGTGCG
>JAZRTO010000064.1:0-4709 GCA_045652065.1 Acutalibacteraceae bacterium | reverse complement strand
CTACGATCCGACTTTGATAAATGTTCCTATGACTGATAACGGTCCGGATATGGATCTTATTGAGGAGCTTATTAAGAATCCTGATGTAAAGGGTATGTTCTGTGTACCTAAGTACTCTAATCCCGACGGTATTACTTATTCCGATGAAACTGTTACTCGTCTTGCTGCGATGAAGCCTGCAGCAAAGGACTTCAGAGTTATCTGGGATAATGCTTATATTGTTCATGATGTTTATGAAGACGGTGATGAGCTTCTTAATATCTTTGATGAAGCAAAGAAGTACGGTAATGAGGATAACTTTGTAACCTTTACTTCAACTTCAAAAATCACATATGCCGGTGCCGGTGTTTCGGCAATGGCTGCCAGTGACAGAAACTTTAAGGAAATTGCAGACAGACTTACGCTCCAGATTATAAGCTATGATAAGATGAATCAGCTCAGACATGCGTATTTTTACAAAACTGTCGATGATATAAAAGCTCAGATGAGAAAGCATGCTGATATTTTAAGACCTAAGTTTGCTACTGTTCTTGAAATTCTCGCTGCTGAGCTCGGCGGACTCGGTGTTGCAAAATGGAATGAGCCTAAGGGTGGTTACTTTATCAGTCTTGATGTTACAACCGGTTCAGCAAAGTATGTTGGTGAGCTTTGCAAGAAGGCCGGCGTTACTCTTACCGGTGTTGGTGCTACATATCCTTACGGAATTGATCCCGAGGATAAAAATATCCGTCTTGCTCCTTCTTGTCCTACTGTTGAAGAGCTTAAAATTGCCACAGAAATAATTTGTCTTGCAGTAAAGCTTGCTGCTTGCAAGGAAATAAAAGGCGAAAAATAAATTCTAATTTAAGGAAGTTATGTTATGTATCGTATCGGACACGGTTATGATGTTCATAAGCTTGTTGAAGGAAGAAAGCTGATTCTCGGAGGTGTTGATATACCGTATGAAAAAGGTCTCCTCGGACATTCCGATGCAGATGTGCTTGTACATGCTGTGTGTGATTCTTTGTTAGGTGCTGCCGCCCTCGGAGATATCGGAAAGCATTTCCCTGACACTGACTCTCAGTATAAGAATGCTGATAGTCTCATTCTTCTCTCGACCGTCTGTGGTCTTATCAGAGAAAAAGGTTATGATATCTGTAATATCGATTCAACGGTAATTGCTCAGAGTCCGAAGCTTGCTTCCTATATTCCTATGATGCAAAAAAATATAGCAGATACTTGTTCTGTTGCTGAAGACCTTGTTAATGTTAAAGCTACGACGGAGGAAAAGCTCGGCTTTACCGGTGAGGGTCTTGGTATTTCTGCACATAGTGTGTCAATAATCAAAAAAATCAATTCGGCGGTGTAAATATGGAATTTCTTGAAACTGTAAAGAC
The DNA here is from genome assembly GCA_045652065.1 of Acutalibacteraceae bacterium. Lineage (GTDB taxonomy): Bacteria > Bacillota > Clostridia > Oscillospirales > Acutalibacteraceae > RUG806. The sequence continues at coordinate 3,333 of JAZRTO010000064.1, read as the reverse complement.
AATTTTTCTGCAGATTGCAGATGTTTTTGCAAATATAAATCTTTTTCCTGATGTTGTAGATATTCTGCTTGTTGCTGTACTTGCCTATGCTCTTATCACACAGCTGAGAAAATCTCAGTCAATTCAGGTTATCAAAGGAATTATTTTTGTTGTTATAGTTTACGGACTTGTAAATCTTTTTGATATGACAACAAGTAAGTTTATTTTCTCAAGGCTTTTTTCAGATATCATTATAATTTTCGTTGTGCTGTTCTCCAATGAGCTTCGCCATGCACTCGAAAATGTCGGAAAGAGAAAGTTCGGTAAGAAATATTTCTTCGCATCATCTTCTTCAGATGAGGAAACAATAGAGTCTATCAATGCAGTATGTCGTGCTGCAGGAGCAATGAGCAGAAGCAAGGTTGGTTCTCTTATAGTCTTTCAGAGAGATTCATTGCTCGGAGACCTTACTAAGCATGCTGTTTCCATTGATTCAGTTACAACTTTCGAGATGATTTGCAGCATTTTTTATCCCAAGGCACCCTTACATGACGGCGCCGTTGTGATTAAAGATGGTAGAATTGTAGCTGCAAGATGTGTCGTTCCTATGAAGAACGACCGCATTATTTCTGAAAATGTCGGAACTCGTCACAGAGCGGCTATAGAGGTAAGTCTCAATTCTGATGCAGTTGTTGTTGTTACAAGTGAGGAAACAGGACTTATTTCTCTCGCAATAGAAGGTAATCTTATCAGAGGACTTTCTGACAGTGAGCTTCGTGAAAAGTTAGGTTTTTATCTTCTGAGTCCTAAAAGCGAAAAGAAAGGCAGACTTTCAAGGAAAAATAAAGCGACTGCGGCAGCAGAGATTGCAACAGATTCTGCTGATGTGACTGAGTCTGCAGTTGCTGCAGAGAATTTTGAATCAACAGAAAATGTTGCTGAAGATAATACTGCTGATGAATCCTTAGCAGAATTAGTTGCTGATAGTGCTGAAAATGCAGCTCTTGAAAATTCTGATGTTGATGAAGCTGCTTCCGATAATTCGGATGTTGCAATTGAAGCACCCTTCGAGGAAATACTTTCGGAAGAGGAAAGCGGAATAATTAATGAAGGAGTTGAAAATGATGAACAAGAATAATGCAAATGCAAAAAAAGGAAATATGTCATTTTCTTCTCTTATATCCAATAACAAGGTTGTTTTTCTTCTTTCTCTTGTTTTTGCCGTAATTTTCTGGGTGTTTGTATCAATTTCTCAGACATCTGAAATTGAGCGTGTTTTTTCTGATGTGAAGATTTCCGTTAATATTGATGAAAACAGTGTTGCTGCTGAAAACAAGCTTGAAATCTTCGGCAATGAAGAGTTTTTTGCAGATGTAACTGTAAAGGGTTATAGCTACCTTGTTAATTCATCTGAGCTTACAAGCAGTAATATAAATCTTTTTGCATCGACCTCTTCTGTCGTTGCAGCAGGAACATATGACCTGCCTGTATCCTCTGCTCTCAGCGGTGTTTCGGGTGATGTGCAGATTACTTCAGTGTCTTTGAAATCCATTAAGGTTTCCTTTGATGAAAGGGTAACCAAGTCTTTCGCCGTTACAGAGCAGATTGAAGAAGGTGACAAATTTGCTGTAGCTGACGGACTTATAAGAGAGAATCCCAGACTCAGCATTGATAAGATTGATATTTCCGGTCCTTCTAAGGAGATCGCTAAGATCACAGCAGTAAAAGCTTTTGTCAAGATTGATAAAAAGCTTTCCGCAACAGAAAGCTTTGAAGCTGAAATTATTGCAGAGTCATCTAACGGTACTGTTGATTTGTCTGATTTTACCCTTGGAATCACTGAACCTGTATATGTTTCAATTCCGATTTCTAAGGTTGGCAAATATGAAACAGCAGTAGATTTTGCAGGAATTCCCCAGGCCTACAGAAGTGAAGGTATTGAATATACTGTCACACCTGCAAAGGTTGACATTTCTCAAAAGACCGGTTCGGGTGATACTCTTCTTGACGATAACAACAAGATTCTTGTCGGAACAATTGATTTTTCAAAGATTAATAATACAGAAAACTACATTGTTATAGAAAATGAAAATATTGCACCTGATATTACGGAGTTTGCTGTTACTATCGATATGTCTGATATGTATAAGCGTTGGCTGGAAATTCCCGTTGATCTTACTTCTGTTGATGTGCCGAAAGATGTAGATGTGCTTTCTGAAACAGTTGAATCTGTGCAGATTGTCGGCCCTGAAGAATCTCTTATAGATATTGACAAAACAGCCGCTTATGCAGTTCCTGTGTTTGATGATATTGAAGAATTGGAGCCCGGAGTGCATACAATTCCTGCAAAAATTATTCTCAGAACTCTTACTGACAGCTGGGTGCACGGTACTTATACTGTAGAAATTGAGATTAAATAAAAATCGGAGGTGAGTGACTTGAAGCGGATAGTAAAAACATTAATATCTGTATTCCTGATCTGTGTGATTGTTTTCTGTTCTTCAGGTTGCTCAATGTTCGATTTTCTTTCTTCTGAAAATCTGCTGAAGCCTCCGAAATTAACCGGTGAAAAGGCAAAGCTTCAGCTTGCTTTTGAAAATGAAGTAGGTACAGATATCCGATTGTTTACTCCGGTTTCAGGTGATTTCAGAGGATCATATATTATTTTTGATGCGAATCAGGACGGAAATGATGAAGCTGTAGTTTTTTATGCTTTCAATTCAAATTCCTCCGTTGTGCATATGCACCTTCTTTCGCAAAGCTCGGGAAATTGGTATTCTGTCGGTGATTTTGCCGGTTCGGGTACAGAGGTTTATAAAGTCGATTTTTATAATGTTGATAACACTAAAAATCTTGAAATCGGTGTAATATGGTCGCTTGATGATTCAAAGAAGGAGAAAACCCTTTCTCTTTACAGAATCAACTCTCTTGAGCACAATACTGAAAATTCTCTGGTTTCACTTGCTACTATTCAGATTGCAGATTATGTTTATTGTGATGTGGATAATGACAATTCTGATGAGCTACTCTACTTTTTCTTTGAAACAGAAAAGGGAGATTCTTCGGTTAATGCAAGGTTGATTGATTATGATCCGCAGAATGACAATTTTGTGCCCTTAAGTGAAGTTACATTACCAAGAATGTTTTCTTCAATCTATCAGATTGTTTCAGATAGGGAAAATGATAATCTCAGGTTTTATATTGATTGCTTTGTTTCTGGTGGTATTCTCTGTTCAGAGATAATTGTTTATGATAATGAAACCGGTGCATTGTATATTCCGTTGTCCGATGACAACAGCATTTCTTCTCTGTCTGAAAGAGATGCTGATATTTGTTGTGATGATTTCAATAATG
>JAZRTO010000063.1:0-13142 GCA_045652065.1 Acutalibacteraceae bacterium | reverse complement strand
TGAGAGATAGTCGGGTGTAAGATTTGTCGGCATACTGTCGGGACGGTAATGCTGAGGCTCGGTAAGAATATAAAATGCCCGAATACCAAGTCTTTGCATCTCTGAAAGCCCGTCATCTATAATTTCACGGGTACAGATATCGTTCCACACCCAGATATATACGGGGGCACAAGAAATATCGGGTGAAATAAAACTATTTATATCAAATTTATGATCGTTTTTCATTATCAGACCGTCCTTGCACTTAAATGCTTGCATTATATCTGCCCTGCTTTTTAAGGTTATTTACAAAGAATTTCAGCACGATAACCATTATCACATAAAGCACAGCAAGCAAAACGGGATATACTCCGATGCCGAATAATCCGCTTATAAGACTTACCATAGGGGGCGCAAGCATTACACCGATGTAAGCAAATGCTATCTGTGAGCCCATAACAGACTGAGATACTTCTTTGCCGAAGTTATGGGGTGTAAGATGAATCATATTCGGATAGATAGAGCCGTTACCGAGCCCCACAAGGAACAGTCCCAGCACGGTAACATTTCCGTGCAAGGGAAGAAGCATAATTACAATGGCAGGCGCAAGAATTGCTGCACCTATACCGATTCGTTTCCAGGTGCTGATTTTATCGGAGAGCACACCTGAAGCAAAACGTCCGACGGACATTCCCACATAATACACAGTAAGAGCAAGTGCACCGTGTTCTGTCTCAAAGCCTTTTTCCTGAACAAGATATGTACTTCCCCACACTCCGCAAGCATATTCAATTGCATTGGTCGCAAGCATAATAACCCAGACCTGACGTACCTCCTTCTTTTTTGCCATCTGAAAAAGAGAGAGATTTACACTGCCTTCGTCCTCACCTTGTTCTGCTGAAGATGACTTTTTCCATAAGGGAATTGACACAATAAGCATCAATGTAATGGCTGACTGCACATAAAAAGCATAACGGTAACCGCTTCGCCAGCCTGCATCACTTAATGCCTGCGACATAAGATAAGGACTGAGACTTACTCCCACACCGTAAAAGCAATGCAGAAAATTCATATGGCTCGCCTTAAAATGAAGAGCAACGTAATTATTAAGCCCCGCATCAATGGCACCTGCACCAAGTCCCAGAATAACCGCTAACGGTATCATAATCGGGAAGGACGGCGCAAAAGAAAATCCGAGCAAAGCCACCGCTGTCATAGCCGTGCTTAAGGCAGTAACCTTAGCAGTTCCGAACTTATTGAGAATACCTGCGCTGAACATACTTGATAAAACAGTACATCCCGAAATAATAAATGTGAGAATACTTACCGCTTCAACGGAAATATTCATTTCCGAATGAATGGCAGGCCAGGCAGAGCCGATGAGAGAATCAGGCACTCCGAGCCCTATAAATGCAACATAAATAATAATCAGCAGAAAAACCATAAAACCTCCGAACAGTTTCCCAAAAAAATCCTTAGCTTTCATAACAATATATCATATTGTCAGATTGAAATCTACACTTTTCTGTATTCAAACAATCTGTATAATTTTTCAGAAAAGCTTCCTGCATAAAGCTTTTTGAAAATGAATTTCTCGACACCGCTCAGCTCATCAATATATTTTTCAGGTGTCATCGTATGTTCTTTTATGAATGTAAATTCCCGATTCTGCAATATCATAGGGTCATCCATTCCGTAAAACTCAGTAACACCCACATCGTTTACGGGATTCTTGTACTTTGACATTTTTGCAGCCATAACGCTGTAGCAGTCCATCAACAATGAAATATTTTCAAAATGAGCACACAGATTTTTCGTTAATTCCTTTAATTCCTCGGGTTTCAGGTACATACTCACGCCTTCCATAACGACAATGGCGCTTTTTGTTTCAGGAATACCTTTGATCCATTCACTTTCTCTTACATCCCCTGAAAGCATCTGATAATGGGATGATTCCTGATAGTACCGTTTTCTTTCCGCAATTACCTCAGGAAAATCCACATCGTACCACTTGTTCTTCATCGCACCAATACGAAGAACTCTGCTGTCCATACCGCACCCTATATGAATGACCACAGCATCCTCCATTTCAGCTAACTGCTTCTTTACCCATTCATCAAAAACGGCAGAACGAATACCCATATAGTAAGCGAGCCACTTTGATTTGGCTTTCCCTTTAAGCGAAAAGCCTTCTGCCGTCCAGATTTCCTCTGCTTTTTTATCATCCAGTATGATGCCTTTCCTGCTCACATACGCTTTGCCGTATAAAGGGATATATAAGGTTTTATTCACATCGTTCATATGCTCACTCACAGATTTTTATTTATCAGACTGATTATAACACATTTAAACATAAAATACCACCCTTTCGGATGGCATCAGTTTTTATTCATTTGTTATTGCAATTTTGATTACACCGTCGAGCTTATTTTCGAAAATCTCATAAGCCTTTCCGATATCCTGAAGCCTGAAGCGGTGGGTTATCAGGGGTGTGGTGTCAATTTTACCGTCGGAAATAAGGGACAGGACCTCGTCGCAGTCACAGCCGTCAACACCGCCCGTTTTAAAAACAAGATTCTTGCCGTACATATCGGGAAGAGGCAATGTCTGCGCCTCATCATAGAGAGCCACCACCGTCACAATAGCATTCGGTCTTGCACACTCCCAGGCAAGGCGGAATGTATCCTTTGCACCTGCAACCTCAAGCACCACATCAGCACCGCCGTGATCGGAATTCGCTATCACAAATTCCCTGCAATTCTCAGGCTCACACACAAGCACATCGGGATAGTGAGCCTTCACAAAATCAATCCGATTCTTGTCCTTTTCGCAAATTATAATACGCTTGGGACTCTTGAGCATCACACAAAGCAGAGTGCAAATTCCCGTAGGACCTGCACCGATAATAAGCACGGTATCATCCTCTGAAATCTCGGAAATCCGAGTTGCCCAGAAGCCCGTAGCAAGGACATCACCCACAAAAAGTGCCTGCTCATCGCTGACACTGTCGGGGATAATATTAAGCCCCATATCGGCATAGGGCACGCGGACATATTCCGTCTGACCGCCGTCAATTCGGCAACCAAACGCCCAACCGCCATTCTTGTCGGTGCAGTTATTCACAAAACCATTCTTGCAGAAAAAGCACTCACCGCAAAAGGTCTCAACATTGACGGTAACTCTGTCTCCGGGCTTCACCTTTGTGACTTCACTGCCGACACTTTCGACGATACCGACCATTTCGTGACCGACCGTAATTCCGGGAACTGCTCTCGGCACACTGCCGTGCTTGATGTGCAGGTCACTGCTGCAGATACTGCTCATAGTCACCCGAACAACAGCATCCCGTGAATCGATAATCTCCGGCTTCGGCTTGTCGGTGAGCTCAAATTTTCCACGCTCTTTGTATGTATATGCTAACATATCATTACTCCGCAAGAATTTTTTCAAGTATTTCTTTATCCGCAGGACAAAAATCATAGTCAGGGATTTCGGCGGGGGTAATCCACCTGATGTGATTATGCTCTAATTTCTGCGGAACACCTTCAGCGATTGATGCATTGAATAATGTAAGATGCACCGTAATATCAGGGTACTCGTGAACCACCTCGGTGAATATATCACCAACTTTGAGCTCAATTCCCAATTCCTCACGGCACTCTCTCATCAGCGCCTGCTCCTTGGTCTCCCCTTCTTCAACCTTACCGCCGACAAATTCCCAGAGCATCGCACAAGACTTCGTCACCGGCCGCTGACATATCATAAATCTGCCATTATACCAAATAAGAGCTGCTACAACTTCTGTCATTATTTCACATCCTTTTTTGTGTGATAAGAATATCTGCGAAAATTTCAGTAAAATGAAAATACTTTTGTTAGTATAATATCACAGAATAATATATAAACACAACAAAAAACTGAGTTTATCTATAAATAATAATCCCAAAACTTATCCGATAAACTTTCCTGTTGACAAGTTGAAAACTGCAACAAGAAATGATATAATGATAAAAATACTTTCAGGGAGGAAACGGGTTGTGGCTGAAATTTTTCATAACATCGGAATACTGGCGCACGTTGACTCGGGAAAAACTACCCTTACGGAGCAGCTTTTGTTTCTTACGGGTGCCATACGAAATGCCGGCAGTGTTGATCAGGGAACAACTGCAACCGACAGTCTTTCAGTTGAAAAGCAGCGCGGTATTTCAGTTCGTACTGCAACAGCCTCAACCAAGTGGCAGGGAGCGACCATCAATATCATTGACACTCCCGGTCATATAGACTTTGCAGGTGAGGTTGAGCGCGCACTTACGGCTCTCGATTATGCGGTTGTTATTGTTTCCGCAGTTGAGGGCGTACGGGCTCATACAGAAAATATTCTGAAATCCCTCAATAAAGCAAAGCTCCCGAGGCTTATTTTTATAAATAAAGTTGACCGTGCAGGAGCAGATGTTTCCAAGATTATAACGGAGCTTAAAGGTATATCCTCCGAAGCACACATAGTTATGACAGATATTTCGGATGAGGGCACGGAAAATTGCACGGCAACACGATTTGATGAGAAAGCCTTCTGCGAAAAAGCCACCGAGGCTCTTGCAGATATCTGCGATGAGGCAGCCGAATTATTCATTGAAGATAAAGTGTTACCCCGAGAAAAGGCAGAGAAAATGATCCGCAAAGAGATTTCGCAGTGCAGACTTACTCCCGTTGTTTTCGGCAGTGCAAAATACTCAGTCGGTGTTAAAGAGCTTGCTGACATATTAGTAAGCTTCATGCCTGATTCCACCCGTAGGTCAACAGAAAATTTGAGCGGAATTATCTTCAAGATTGAGCACGATAAGGCACTCGGTAAAATATCTCACATCCGTCTTTTCGGCGGTGAAATTGCAAACAGAGATGAAATAGAATTATTCCCTCCCGAAAAAAGTCATATTGCGATAACTGATGCCGTAGAAATTGAAGACAAGAAATCAATCAAGGAAAAGGTATCGCAGATAAAAAGATTCTGCGGTGCAAAAAGCACCGACATAGGAATTGTCCGAAGCGGTGATGTTGCCGCAGTATGCGGACTACCCTCTGCTAAGAACGGCTTTTATATCGGCACACCCTTACATAGCGACACAGCAAATCTTGTTAATCCCTTCTTGCGCGTAAAGGTAACACCTGCAGATTCTGATCCGCTGAAAGTCCCGGCACTGGCAGCAGCTCTGGGTGAATTGTCAGACGAAGAGCCCTATATAGACGCAAAATGGGAAAACGGACAAAAAGAAATAACCATAAGCACAACGGGTAAAATTCAGCTCGAGGTTCTGTCTAATCTCTTAAAAGAAAGATACAACCTTTCGGCAGAATTCTCTCCCCCGACGGTCATTTATAAAGAAACTCCTGCAAAGGCAGGAATAGGACACGCAAGCTACACTATGCCCAAGCCCTGCTGGGCTGTTGTTGAATTCAATATTGAACCGATGCCAAGAGGTTACGGCGTTTCATATCACGGTAAACTTCCGAATAATCAGTGCTTCTACCGTTATCAGTCTCACATACGCGCATCATTTAACAGATGCCTTGAGCAGGGGCTTTACGGTTGGGAGGTAACAGACTTCAGGTGCACTCTTGTGGGCGGTGAGCATCATACAATTCACACACATCCTCTTGACTTTTTTGTCTGTACACCTATGGCATTTATGAACGGACTTAATAATATCGGAACAACGATTCTTGAGCCTCTTCTTAAAATCCGCATTATCGCTCCCGAAGATTTGTCCGGTAAAATTTTCTCCGAAATCATCAAAATGGGCGGTGAATATGACAGTCCCGTTATCCGCTCAGGGACAGTTACCATTGAGGCCATAGTCCCCGTTGCAACCTCTATGAATTTCCCCGAAAAATTAGCGGCAATGACCTCGGGTAAAGCGGTGCTTTCGCAGAATTTCCACGGCTACCGCGAGTGTAGTGACGGACTCGAGCACATAAATCCGAGGCACGGCGTAAATCCCCTTGACCGTTCAAAATGGATTCTCTATGCAAGAGGGGCATATAATGCAGAGTAAAATATAAAGACCTCCTTGTAGATGGTATTACCAAATACAAGAAGGCCTTTTTTATGTGATTTCAAAATCAAACAATCTGAAATTTTCTGAGCCGAAAGTGGATATGGGGACAAATCGGACTTTGTTAACACTCCAATCAACGAAGTGTTTCACAAACCTCTGATGATTATCGGTGATATGAAGCTCTTTTATCTCACCGTTTTCGGAGATTCCCTGAATTTTGTATTCCTTGATTAATGTCTCGGGTAATTTGAATTTTGTCTGCACCAGAGGATAATTACAGGGCATATTATGATACTTACGATTAAGGTCACTGTCAAAAATAAGTCTTATACTGCTCAATTTTATGTCGGCATCAAAGCTATATTCGATAACATCGTTTTTGGTACCGATCCAGAGATTTTCCTCTCCCCTGTCAACTCCGTTTCTGACAACCTCCGAAGAGCATTTTGCATTTTTTGTAAGTTCGGGCAGTTTTCTTTCGTGCCACGGAATATAGAGGTCATCCTCCATTAAGGTTAGTTGCAATTTATTTATATCTACATTTTCGAGGGTCACATTGTCTTTAATCGCCTGTGCCACCGCAGTTCCGAGTGCCTGACCTAAAACAGAGCAGGTAGCCATCACTCTCGAGGAGCTGAGCGCGGCGTGGGTAACGCTTATATTTCTTCCCGCAAAGCAAAGATTTTCAATATTTTTGGAAATCATACACCTCAGCGGCAATCCCCATGGAGTAGGGGCAGGATGAAAAATAGTGGGATATCCTTTGGTGTAATAGAAGCCTTCGGGGAAATGATCGTCCATACTCCAGCCGGCATAGGCTACGATATCCTCGAACCTCCCTTCCGCTTCAACATCATTCTGGGTTACGATGTATTTTCCTACGTACCGCCTGCTTTCTCTTTTTCCGGGCAGAAAGCCAATCCACTCAAGCTCCCAGTTTTCTACGCCGTGGTCCCCGTAATTTTTCATATGGTCCCACACACCGTAGCAGATTCTTAACAGCTCCTCACGGCATCTGTCGGTGTCGTGAATTTGATCCCACTCACCGCCGACCTCAATCCACCAGAAGTTGTTATTTTTATCGTGGTCTTTGTAAGGCAGGTCAGCATCCGAAGTGTATTTATATGCCCATTCGGGAGGAGTGAAAGAAACAGGATGATCAGTTTCCCTTATCTGAAAAAGACAGCTCATCCCCATGGTCTTTTTATCAGCAGTATCGGGAGGGATAGTTTCTCCGAAATCGCTTTTCGCTTCTCTGCCGTACATAAATTCTGCACCGCTAAGAGTGGAAAGCACAGAGTCCCCTGAACAGTCAGCAAAATATCGGGCTTTCACCACATGAAAGGTTTCCGCATTGGATTGCCACGCCTTGATTCTTTTAATCTTATTTCCATCCGTTTCGCAATCCAGACAGCTTGAATTAAGAAGCAGTGTCAGATTCTCTTCCGCAATAGCCTTCTGATAAAGCACGCTGTCCCATAACGGATATTTAAGCGACGGATTCTGATAGAAATTTTCGAGCATAATCTCCTCGATTATACCGCCCTCACGGTTATCCTTCCCGTGACAGCCGCCAATCCACATACGAACTTCACTTGAAGCATTACCGCCAAGCACTGAGCGGTCCTGTATCAGGATGACTTTTATACCGTGCCTTGCAGCGGCAATTGCACAGCAAAGCCCTGCCATACCACCGCCTATAACACAAAGGTCTGTTTTATACTCAAGCGATCTCATCTGAACACTCCTTTGTCAGAAATTTCCCTGATTTATGAAATTAAAGAGTTCCGAATTCAGAATATCATAATACGCCCTCGATTACAACAAAAAGTATTGCTTACAATGAAGAATCTTTATCGACAACACAAAATAAACACAAAGGTATAAAATTGCTAAAAAAAAATTAAAGACTCTGAACGGATGAAAGGCTTGTTCAGAGTCTGTTTTTTTGTGCGAATATTAATAACACAAGAGTTCTCGTCAATAAAGATACCATTTTTTTGAACGGTTTTGCCATTCGGCAACTCTTTTTTGTTCCTGTGCAATGAAGGTATCGGGGGCAAAGTCAGGTCGGAAGATGTCGTCTGTTCCCATGAGATTTGTAATGGATGGCTCAATTTCAAGCTCGGAATGTGTATTTCTGATTGCATCCAATAGCTTTATGCCTACGGCAAACGGTGAAAAAGAATCGCGATCGGTAACGTGGAGCTGTATACCGTGGCAGAAAGTGCCTTTATAATCAGAAAATGTCGGTGTAAATGAACATTCTCGGAGTAAAACGCCTTCTTGTTGCCCCATTCTTTCAATAACAGCTTCACTGTCAAGCCAGGGGGCGCCTATCATTTCAAAGGGTCTGGTTGTGCCTCTGCCTTCAGAAAGATTTGTTTCTTCGAAAATGCAGGTTCCGATATAGACAAATGCCGTATCAACGGTGGGAATATTTGGTGACGGCTGAATAAATACAAGATCGGTTTCATCATAGTACAGTTCCCTTTTCCAGCCTTCCATAGGAATAACGCTCAGGTCACAACCGATGTTCTCGGTTTCATTCATCATAAGGGCAAATTCACCGATGGTAAGACCGCAACGGGTAGGAGTAGGAAATCTTCCGACAAAGGAGGAAAAACGTCTGTCGAGAACAGTTCCTTCTGCTTTTATTCCGCCTAAAGGATTCGGACGATCAAGAACAACAAACTTTACACCATGCTCGGCGCAAAGCTTCATTGCGTCTGTCATAGTATAAGCATAGGTGTAAAATCTTGCACCCACATCCTGAATATCAAAAACCACGGTATTCAGGGATGCCAGCTTTTTTTCACTTTCCGATAAATTGTCACCGTATAAACTGTATACGGGAAGATTCGTTCTTTTATCTGTAAAGGACACTATATTCTGTCCTGCCTGAACATCGCCTCTGACACCGTGTTCGGGGCCGAAAAGTGCTGTCAGGTTACATCTTTCTTTCAGCATATCTGCTGTTGAAGAAAGGTTGCGCAGAACACCTGTATGATTTGTGATAAGTCCGCATTTTCCTTGTAAATCAAGTCCGTTTTTTGCAACGATATCGGCACCGCACAGAACTTTTTGCTTTGCTGTTTTCATATTTTACCTTTCTCCCGCAAAATATTATATTCCGTAACCATCATATCATAAAAGCTTCTGCGAAGCGAAAAATAGTTGTTTCTGTTTTGTCTTCCGTAGTGAACTGCATTAGTCAAAAGAATGCCCCAGAGTCCTGAATCACTATCTGTATAAAGACTTGTTCCGGTAAAACCTGTGTGACCGTAGCTGCCCTTTGACAAAAGCTGTCCTCCGGGAAAATCCTGTATTCCTTTAAGCTGAAATCCCAGTCCTCGAGATTCTGCTTTATCGTGTGTGTAGTTTTTTACGGCAAGCTCAAATGTTTTTTCTGAAAGATAAACATCACCGTTTTTGGTGGCACCTTTTGAAGAGCACATACCTGCAAAAGCAATCATATCGTCAAGGGTTGCAAATACACCTGCGTTTCCTGAAACACCACCGAGAAAATATGCGTTTTCATCGTGCACATGTCCTGTTGCCCATTCCCCTGTGTGAGGATAGCATTCAGTTGCCGCAATAGATGTTTCTTCTCCGTTACACTTTGTAATAACGGGATTATAGCAGGCGTTTTTCATACCGAGAGGCTCAAAAACATATTTTCGGGCAAGCTCGTCAAGAGATTCATTTCCGACATTTTCAAGAATATGCTGAAGAACAATATATCCCATGCACGAATAAATAACCTCTTCACCTGTTTTATGACACCTTTCCGCATCAAGAATAGAGCGAAGAGGATCCCCGTCCTTATGCGGCATACTGAATAACGGAATACCCGACGGCATTCCTGATGTATGAGTCATAAGATGTCGGATTTCACAATCATAATAATTTCCCGTGTAATCAAGAAAATTACTTATGTTATCATTCAGGCGAAGCTTACCTTTTTCAATAAACTTCAGTGCAACCATAGATGTTGAAACGAGCTTCGACAAGGATGCAAGGTCAAAAAGAGTATCTTCCGTGATAGCTGCAACACTCGGCTGAATCTGACGAAAACCGAAAAATTGCCGTACAAAAACTTGATGCCCCACACCAACAGCAACCGCCGCACAGGGAAAAGCAGTGCCGACGCCTGAGCTTATAAGTTGTAAAGTTCCGTCAAACATAGATACCCTCCCTTTTATCTTTTCTTTATTTTACATCAATCGGAGCACATAGGTCAAGGATGAACGAAATGAATATTGAATATAGGCGAGCTGGAGATTTTAACATTCATATCCTCTCTTAAAACTACATATTTAAAAAATGCGATTAATAGTAAAAGCCTTAATTTACACGAAGTAGATTAAGGCTTTTAGCTTTTGTGTTTAATATACAGAACATATTATTTTTTGCAGAGCGAAATAATTACTTTTCTTTTACTACACTCAGCTTGTCGAAAATTCCGCCTGCAAAACTTTCAGAGCTTGCATGGAATGTTACTGTAACAGTATCCTTTTCCGTTGTAAGTTCAGTCGGGATTTTATAATAAACATCATAAAATGAGCCTGGATTCACATTCTCAATTGTCACATCTTCAAGAAGTTCTCCGTCGATGAGAATTTTAAAGCTTCTTCCCGAATCACCGCTGAAATACTTGACGCAAAGATAATTTGAAGCTGTGTTATCGACCGTCATATCGTAGCTGAAAAATCCTCCCGGTGCCGCATCTCTGAAAATCAGACCTAAATGGTTGCCTGACTCAGAAAGTTCAGCTTTGAGATTGTGTGAAAATTCATACTGGTCATTACCGACGGGAAAGCTGTCAATTACAGTGAATTTGTCAGCTTCATTTTCTTTAACTTCGGTGTTGGCATCTGCTAACTTAAAGTAAATACCGTAGCGATTTTCATACTGCATATAGTGAGGTGAGAAAGTGAGCTCTCTGTCAGTACCTTTGAGTATGAAGTTCAGTGTTCCTTCCTGACGCACAAGATTTTCATTGATATCTGAAAGCCAGTTGTCAATACTTCCGTCTTTAACAGTAATAACATCATTTACAGAGGAGTCAAACAAAGGAACGGTAACATTTACACCGGTTGTGCTTGTATGCATATCGGTGTTGCCGAGATTTGCACTGAGTACCCAAGGACCGTATTTGAATGCAACTGCATTTTCATTATCCTGCAAATCGTGAACTTCTATTCCCATAGGTACAGTGTATTCAATAAAATCACCGTCCTGCCACTCTCTTGACAGACGGACAAAACCGTCAACCGCTTTTTCATCAGAGACTCTTCCGTTAATTTTCACGGTTGGATTCTCACACCAATCAGGCACTCTTAAAACAATATCAGCTTCTGCTGTACCGTTTACTGTGAATTTTACATCGGGCAAATCGGCATTCTGAGTTATTGCAAGTCCTTTAGCTGTCCAGTTAACCTCAGAAGAGGTAAAGCGTGTAACATAAAGGCTGTTTTCATCCTTGTAATAAATGCTGTTATTAAGCTTTGAGAAATTTTCCATACCGGAGCCTGTACAGCACCAGAAATGCTCAGTTGGTGAACTGTAAACCTTAAAAAATCCCGTTGCCATTGGCTGAAAATATGTAGTCATTCCGCTCTCGGGATTCTGAGAAGAGAGAATTGCATTTATAAATGTGTTTTCATAGTAATCGGCGTATTTAACATCACCTGTAATTTTGAAAAGTTCACGGGTGAGTTTTAACATATTGTATGTGTTGCAGGTTTCGCAGTTGCAGTTGGTACGTTCTGCATCAAGAATATCAGGCTCGCTGAAATGCTCCCACTCACTGTTGCCGCCTGTGATATATGTATGATTGTTAATAACAATCTGCCAGAAATTCACCGCAACCTGCAAATAGTATTCTTCTCCCGTTACAGCATAGCGGTTTAATGCACCGATAATCTTCGGAATTGTTGTGTTTGCGTGCTTTCCGTTAAGAATATCTTCACCCTTATAAAGAGGTTCAAACAAAGTCATTTCATCAAAGCTGTGAGCCGCTGATAAATGGTTTTCATTCTTTGTGTATTTATAAAGCTCATAAAGGCAGTCATTCATTCCGCCGTATTCCACATTAAGCACAGTTTTTTGCGTTTCGGGTGTCCAGTTGCTTGTTCTGCTGTATACCCAGTCACCTAATTTTGATGCAACAGTAAGAGCTGCTTCATTACCCGTAAAGGCATAAACATCAATAATTCCCGAGAGAATTTTATGAAGCGAATACCAAGGCACCCAGGTACCTGATGTGTTGCCTTGCTCAATTTGTTCGTAATGGCTTTCAGAAATAGCGGCAAGGTAACCGTTTGAGTTCTGACAGTCCGCCAAAACAGAAATCATATAATCTGTAATCTTCTTCAGGTCTTTATCGCCGGAAGTTGCAAAGGCCTGAGAAACAGCAGTAAGATAATGACCTAATGTATGTCCCTGAATAGCAGAAGTTTCCCATCCTCCGTATTTATGAGCCGCATTTTTTATGCCTGCAATATCACAAAAGCCTCTAAGAAGTCTGTCTGCATCAAGTGATTTTAAATATTTAACTTCAAGATTGAATGCGTTTTGTTCGTAGCTCTCCAGAATTTTAACATCACACATCGGAATATCTTTCAGTGGATTTTCGAGTATAAGAGGCTTATTGTGTCCGCAACCGGTAAGACTAACTGCAATACCCGCAGATACGGCAAGCGTAATCAGTTTTTTCTTCATAACATAATCTCTCTTTCGCTCTTGATATCAGGTGTTTATTGTCAGCAGTATAGCATATATTTATTTGTTTTTCTACCTGTTTGAAGTTTTAAATTTAAAATTTATTGTAATTAAAAAATATATATGCTATACTGTACAAACTTTGAAACATATTTTTGTGTAAGAAAGGTTTTAATTATGGATAAATACTTATTTTGCTATTTTACGGGTAATTTACCTGAAGAAGAATCGGTGCATTTTGCTGTTTCTGAAGACGGATATAATTTTACGGCACTTAACAATAATGAGCCTGTTATCAAGCAAATGCTCGGCAGAAAATGTTGCCGTGACCCGTATATTTTCCGTGATGAAGAAAATGTGTTTCATATTATTGCAACAGATATG